>JAKAPB010000471.1 GCA_021823045.1 Actinomycetes bacterium
CGTCGATTTCCCCTGCTAAGGCATCATTTATGGGGTAGCTGTGTGCCTATTATCTCCGGAAGTCCGGTCAGATGACCACCAAAAGCTTGTCCCTAGCCCATCTTTTGACCCCACCCCATAACCCCCAGCTCAGCGGGTTACTGCTAGTCGATCCCAGAAACGAAACCCGTCAGAGCTCCTGGTAGTGACGAACCGTTGTTGGGCTAAGGTCACCCCAGCCATTTTCACGCCACGCTGCGATCGCGTCATTGATAGTGGTTTAGGCGTCCCACGCAAGCTTCGACTCGATGAGCAGTGTAGGTTGATCCTCTTGATCAATCACCAGCCGTACAAGCCCACACTCAGCCTACCGTCTGGTACCGTGGGCACGAACTTAGCGCTGCTTGATCGTCCCGAGGCTATTGCGTCCAATGAAAACTCGAAACTCCCAGGTGTCTGGCTCGGCCACAAGGCGCATGCTTCCTGCCACCAAATCCTCCAACTTCGAAACCCCTGTTGGGTTTTTGCTGTATTTTGGTGAATTGCGATTTAGGAAACATGCTCCTCCCTAGTGGGCGCTGCCGGGCTCGAACCGACGACCTGCTGGTTGTAAGCCAGCTGCTCTACCAACTGAGCTAAACGCCCCTGAAGCGCACATTCTATGGGGTTATTGGTCTCAAAGTGTCGCCCATTCCTTCGAGCTTGGAAATCAATTCAGCCGCCAGCTCTGCCGAATTTGCCGCCAACACTCTTCGCCGGGTCAACAAAGTGTCTCCGAATGACTCCGAAGTAGCTGGGGTCTCTTTTGGGTCAAAGTAGAAAACTACTCCCCCGGCCTCTTTCAGTATGAGTTCTGATCCCATATAGTCCCAAGGAGCAAGTCCAGACCAGCTGGCATCCAAAAATGCGTCACCAGCACCCGATGCGACCAGCGCCAGCTCTAGTGCGGCACTACCTAGCGCCCGGTACTGTGCCCAACCAAGATACTTCTTGACATGACCGTTTAGGAAGATTATGGATTTTCCGAGCGGCCTTGGTAGAACCTTCAGCCTCGTGGTCCATCGATAAGAGCCGAGCCCCCTGGCCGCCCAGAAAAGCTCACCGATAGCTGGAGCATAAACGACCGAGCACATCGTGCCTTTTTTATCCACGAGGGCGACAGACGAACACCACAATGGAATTCCTCGAGATGCGTTTGTCGACCCGTCCACCGGGTCAATGACGGCAAGAAAATCGCCCTCAATGTAGCTTGAGCCAGATTCTTCGGAATATATCGAGACGCCGGATTTATGGAGTACTTCTAGTGCGGCGTTATCCGCGGCGACGTCCCCGACGTACTGCCCTTCGTGCCCCGAAGTACCCCCCCAATCGGACCAATTCAATGCGATCTGACCCGCGGCAAACGTGGCTCGGTAACACAGGGTTAGCCCGTCGACCAAGCTCTCGTCAGCCCCACTTCCTAGTACTTTTTCGAAGATTTCGGGATCGCCAACGCTGGACGGAATATAACTTGTCATCTGCGCTCACACTATCTGGAAAAGGCAAAAACTCGTCTGTCGTCTCATCTTTGGTGTTCCAACTGCCACAGAAGATGGGCTCGGTCCTTAGCGAGCCGAACTATTGGAGCCGAGGGAAGCAAAAACTGAGCCGAAAGCATGACTGATCTGACCAAACAAGGAATTACCGATCTTTCAGGGGCCCTTAGGTGGAGGTCCAACATCTCTGATTGTTTTTCGCTCAAGGAAAAGATGGCCCCTTTGTGAGCGACTTTCCAAAGAATGTCCATAGGGAAACCCATGAGCGGACTTTTCAGGCATCCTACCGCTTCTCGGGCCACTTCAGAGGAGAGCAGGGTATCAAAGCTCTCTACCCAGCGCTTCAAGGGCTGGTACTGCTGGGGCAGATCGGTATCTCTCACCCCTAGCAACTTCGCCACGGCTGTCATCTCAAGGATATAGGCGTCGATCTCCGAGATTGAGGCATACGGATCGTATAGTTCATGGACTACCGCTATCGATTCGACGAAGGCATTGTGGACATAGGCGAGTTGGAGCGGGTCGCTTGCGTCGTAGTGCATTCCAGTAATAGGGTCCACGCCATAGATTCTCGAATGAATACTGTTTATCTTGTCTATCGCAGCCATCGCCTCCTTGGTCGGGGCGAAACTGACGGTCTGGATAAATTCGATCGTCCTTGCGAGTCTGCCTACTGGATCAGCCTTGTATCCCCCGGCCTCCTCTACTGCAGCCATCGCTCTCGGCTCGAGCGCCTGGATCATAAGCGCCCTAATCCCGCCCACCAGAGCCACCTTCGAAGAGTGGAACTTCCAGACGACACTGTTCGGGCCAAAAAGACCAAGGTCCAATTGCTCATTTATCCCCATGGTTCAAAGCTAGTACCGACTTCCATCCGGCAAAGATCAGCAGAGTCAGGTATATTCGGCAATTTTCGGCCTAGGCTAGAGATGTGGCCATAGTAGACATCCCCGGGTACGTGAGCCAGCTGAAGGATCACGCAGTTGAGCACGGACTTCATATTCACGATGAAAGACACTTTGTAGAGACTTATTCGCTCTCCCAGACTTGGGAAGTCGACTTGCACCCCGAGGACGCCTGCAATGGCCCATTGGACCTGCACCTCTCGATTGCCATAAATCCCCGCATCCTATTGAGCTTCGAAGACGCCATGGAGTCCCTTGGCGAAGATCAAGATCCACCCGATGGCTATGAGCTGCCGCTAACGCTCACTTGGTCGCTCCCTCCCGTTCCAGAAGTAACCGATCTGCTGGGCCTGATGGTAGACCTATCGGCGGT
>JAKAPB010000472.1 GCA_021823045.1 Actinomycetes bacterium
CGACGATCCCCACCAGTGGTTCTTTCAGGAGGATCAATCTTGCCTTCTTCTTCCAAGCGTCAAAGGGTGGCCGGATGAACGCCTAACTCTTTAGCAGCGGTTCCGATCGACACGAGTGAACCCATGTCTATATATTATAGATATTATTGTCGAGGATTGCTCAAGAATTAGCTAACTGTTTCTGAGCCCCACTCATGTAGATCCACCGCCAGCTAGGACCATGCATGTGCGCGTCAACTGTTTCAACCCCTTATGCGGCTTCCGTCTAAGTGGGTATCGCCTAGACGGAAAGTCGACAAGAGAGGGTTTTCTTCGAGCTAGCCGAAGAGTCAGGCCGTGCAGAGCAAGGACGAGCGGTCGAACGAATTGTAGATGCCACGGAGGACCGGAAATGACCCGGGACTAGGTGACAACCCTACGAACCTCACTACCGCATCAGGTAAGCCAAAGGACCATCGGCATGCGCTTGGTGGGTGAGGATGTCTTTCAAGTTAGCTCACCTTAGTGCGAGACTTGCCGAACGATCCATCTGTAACAGGAAAAGCGAGAACCCGAAGGCTGTCACCGCCTCCCAGAAGAAGGTGATTGACTGCCTAAATGGTTAGATTACTGACCTCAAATTCCGCATCGGGTAATTGAAAGAACGACTCTAAGGGGAGTCGTTCCAACGCTAAGCTGCACCGGTGGTCCTGTTATATCGCCGTGAATCCCGGAGTATCTTCCTCAGCGCCGCTGCAAAGTAACCATAGCGATAATGCGATTCTGCCTGGCGTAAAATGCCAGGCAGAATCGCATTATCTTTGTATTGGAGCCATGGCTGGCTCCTTCTATGCTTCGCTTGTCGAATCGGTTGTGTTCGGGTGACTAGTTACCGAATTCGAATTTGCTTCAGATAGGTCATGAGATGCGTTGAGCTTGGGGACGATGGCCCTTTTGATCCCTCCGGGATGGACGGGCCTACCATAACCCTCGTCAACGAGGCGGGCTACTTCATCTCCGTCGATAGTTTCCTTCTCGAGGAGTGAGAGAGCAACTTTTTTCAGACCCTCGCGATGAATAATCAGAAGTTCTGTGGCCCTCTGTTCCTGCTCCCTTAGAATTCTTTCAACCTCTTCATCGATCACCCTGGAGGTGTCTTCCGAGTAATCCCGGGAGTGCATTAGGTCTTCTCCTAAAAAGACCATGCCCTGAGATCCCCAGGCCATTGGGCCGATTCGGTCTGACATTCCCCACTCACGAACCATCTTCCGTGCGAGTTCGGTGTTACCGACGAGGTCATTGTTTGCCCCAGTAGAAAGGTCACCGTAGATTATTATTTCGGCTACTCTTCCACCCATTCTGACGGCAAGACTGTCTTCGATATACTCCCTTGGATATATGTGCCTCTCCTGCATCGGCAGTTGTTGAGTGACTCCCAATGCCATGCCGGTTGGAAGAATCGATACCTTGTGAACCGGATCTGAATAGGGGAGTATGTAAGCCAATACGGCATGACCGCCCTCGTGATAGGCGACCCTCTCCTTCTCCTCTTCCGAAAGAACCATAGATTCCCTCGTTTGACCCATCAATACCCGATCCCTGGCGGATTCAAAGTCTGACATGGTGATCTGTGCTGAGCCGCGCCGAACGGCGTGTAATGCGGCCTCATTTACTAGGTTGGCCAGGTCCGCTCCCGACATACCGGGAGTGCCACGGGCGACTATTTCCAGGTCTACGTCTGAAGCAATTTTCTTCCCCCTGCAATGGACTTGAAGTATCGGGAGTCTCTCTTCTAGGTCAGGTAGGGGAACTACAACCTGACGGTCGAAGCGCCCCGGACGCAGTAGGGCAGGATCGAGAATATCGGGTCTGTTAGTAGCCGCCATCACGACTATTCCCTCGGCGATATCGAAACCGTCCATTTCTGAAAGCATCTGGTTTAGGGTCTGCTCACGCTCATCGTGTCCCCCTCCAAGCCCGGCCCCCCTTTTGCGGCCAATGGAATCTATTTCGTCGACGAAGATTATCGAAGGTGCCTGCTTGCGGGCGGTTTGAAAGAGATCCCTTACCCTCGACGCTCCCACCCCGACGAACATCTCCATAAAGTCTGACCCACTAACCGAGAGGAAGGGAACGCCAGCTTCACCGGCGACCGCACGAGCCAACAAGGTCTTACCGGTCCCTGGTGGCCCTACGAGCAGAACACCCTTCGGTATGTGGGCACCTATGTCTTTGAAGCGGCCGGGATTTCTGAGAAAGTCGACTACCTCCTTTATTTCCCGCTTGACCGATCCATACCCGGCTACATCGTCGAAGGTAGTCTTTGGACGCTCGGTGGAATATGGCTTGGCTTTAGACCTTCCAATTGACATTATCCCAGACATCTGACCTTGTGCCCTGCGATTGAGCCAAACCATGACGCCTATAAAAAGCCCAATTGGTAGGACATAGACAATCAGCGAGTCAAGTAGTCCCTGCTGAGGTGTGACGAATTTTAGGTTTGGTATCTCTTTTTCAAGGGCTTGAACGTCCGTATTGATCAGCGGCTGTGGGCCATTTACAGTGAAGGAACTTCCGTTGGTGTTGGTTCCCGTTATCTGCCCGGTTGTATTATCAACGGTGGCTGAAGCGACCTGATTCGAAGAAGCATTTTTCAAAAAGGTGCTGTAACTCAGTTGTGCCTGGGTTGTCTTTGTGAATACCAATGAGTAAAGGAGGCCCACACCCAGGGTAACCACGAGCACGGCGACTATCCAGCGCCAGGATTGATCCGGCACACCTTTTGATTTTTGATCCTTCTG
>JAKAPB010000473.1 GCA_021823045.1 Actinomycetes bacterium
CATAACTTAAATGACCTCTTTTTCGGCTAAGAGGACGTCGCAGGGCTTCCCGACTGGTCTCGCTTACCTGCTTGCGTCTATGTGCCTCTTGACAGTCGCATTGGTGCTCCTGAGGAGTCACCTAGATATCGCCACTCCTGCCTTCATCCTTCTTATCCCGGTCGTGATAGGTGTCGTAGTAGGCGGTTTTTGGGTCGGAGTGGTGGGCGCACTACTTGGATTTTTGGCCTTCGACTACCTCTTTATTCCCCCCTACTACACCCTTAGCGTAGGAGCCCTGCAAAACCTCGTCTCGTTGTTCGTTTACGTAGTAGTAGTAGTGCTGGTGTCGACCGTCGTTTCCCGGCTCAAAGAGGCCCAGCTGAAGGCGAAAACATATGGCGATGACTTCTATCGCTTAGCCCAGACCTCCCAAGCCCTAATCGGCGCAAGTGGTCTAGGACCCCTTCTGCAAAAGGTCACCGACTCGCTGGCAAATAACTTCGGGTACCTATCTGTAGCGATCTTCCTCCCAACCGAGTCCGGCCTCGAGATCAACTCGCTCAGTGGATCTCCCCTTAGCAAGGAGGAGATATCACTAGTAGTCCCCGACCGTCCTCGCCCGGCGAGCCTCTTTAACCTAGAAACTCAGGACCACAGCAAGCTAAATGTGCTCGCTATGGAGACCCTCTCCCATCCGGTCGGGCTGCTGGTGGTCAAAGGTGGCACCGGCAGTCCACACGAGGTCGAACTACTAAAAACCTTCGCCAACAGTGCGGCACTTGCGATTGACCAAGCCCTATTGCGCGAGAAGGCGAAAAGGACCGAGGAACTCGAGGAACTCGATAACTGGCGGCGGGCCCTTTTGGGTTCTGTCTCCCACGACCTAAAGACGCCATTGGCGTCGATCAAGGCATCTCTATCTGCAATGTCGGAGCTAGGAGACCAGCTAACACCCTCTGAACGCGATGAACTCCTAGAGACTTCGGAACTACAGACCGATCGGCTCAATCGGCTCGTCAGCAACCTTTTGGACATGGCACGAATTGAAGCCGGGGGGTTTAGAGCGGACCTCCAACCTACAGCGGTCACCGAGGTAGTTGATTCGGTCATTTCATCGAGGTCGTCCTTCAAGCCAGACATTCTCCTCGACATTGCGAAGGACCTTCCATTGGTACTTGCGGACTTCGCACTATTTCACCAGGCTTTGGGAAATCTTCTCGACAACGCAATGAGAGCAGGATCTGACGGTGCCTCGATAGAAATAACCGCCAGGCAACAAGGAGATTGGCTAACACTATTCGTTAGCGACTCTGGACGGGGAGTAGACAAATCGAGTTGGGAGAGTGTCTTCGACCTTTACGAAAAGGGGAAGTCCTCTCAGGGTTCTGGACTGGGCCTGGCGATAGCCAAGAGCTTCATCCTCGCACAAGGTGGTCAGATTGGAATCGTAGACGGGTTGGCAACGGGTGTCACAAAACTCGAGGGTGCAACCTTTTTTATCTCCCTCAGGTGCTACGATCCAAGCAATTCGGAGGACTTGGAGGCCACGAGCTGAAACCAGGGCGAGACTGAGTTGGCAAAGATACTGATAATCGACGACGATAAGTCCCTACTTAGGGCATTAGAAATCGCCTTATCTGCCCGCGGGCACGAACTCAGTTCGACAATTTCGGCCAGGCAGGGCATCGAACTCGTGGCCCTGTTCCAACCCGATGTAGTCATATTAGATCTCGGCCTGCCCGATCTTGATGGAGTCCAGGTGGTACGGGAGTTGAGGGGTTGGACCCAGGTACCAATACTGGTCTTATCGGCTTCGGGAGACGAGAAGAGAAAGGTCCAATCCTTGGACTTGGGGGCGGACGACTACGTCACCAAGCCCTTCGCCATGGCCGAACTCGAGGCCCGGATTCGGGTAGCACTAAAGCACGCCTCAATGCGAACCCCGGAACCCGACGTAACGGTAATCACTATCGGTGACCTCGAGATCGACTTTCGGGCGAGGTCGGTACTTATAGGGTCTCAAAATGTCGAACTTACCCAGAAAGAGTTCGATCTTCTCGCCTATCTTGCGAAAAACGCAGGCAAGGTGTGTACCCACCAGATGATCCTTCGAGAAGTTTGGGGCAGCGGACTCAGTGACCAAGCCCACTACCTAAGGGTCTATGTAAGTCGGATCAGAAAGAAAATATTCGACGAGGAAGCTGAGCTCGTAAGGACGGTCCCCGGCGTCGGTTACCAGCTAACCGGCAAATTCAAGGAATAGAGTTTTCAAGGGATAGAGTTTTCAAGGGATAAAGCAAGGAAGTACAGCCGCAACAAAGGCTAGTTTCTCCTTCCCGGTTCATTGAAAGTTGTCCGGGTCTCGGACCGGTAAAAACCCATCGATATAGCGAAGATCTCAATGGCTTTTGGCTCGACCAGAAGAGCACAAACCGCCTGTTCTCTCCTCGGAGCTACCCCTTTCCACCGACCAGCTCTCGATGGTTCGAAATTGACTGTTGTTTGCTCCTCGTTGAGATGGTATTAGCGCGGTATTGACGTGGCGTTGACGGAATCGTCGCCTCTATTTATGGTCTGTTGACAACCGCTGGCTTAGTTTTCAACTATGGCAGATCTACTTGCGATACTCGGCTTTGTAATCTTCGTCGCAGCGATGCTCGGCTTCTCTAAATTCTTGGAGAAGGCATGACGGCGACCGATGTAGTCCTACTCGTTGTGGCGGTATTGACCTTTGGCTACCTCTGCGTCGCCCTTATCCGTCCGGAGAAGTTTTAAATGTCGACGGCCTGGACCATTT
>JAKAPB010000474.1 GCA_021823045.1 Actinomycetes bacterium
GACTCATCGATCAGTTTCGGTTTCAGTCGACGACTGTTAACCGAATATCCCAAAAAAGGAGTTCATCGAAATTTCTAGCCGGGGATTTCTACGGCGGCGGGAGTTTTGCTCCATTATCGGAATCGGTCGGCCTAATTTGAGTCAGCCGATTTCCCCCAAAGCGCGGAAGTTACACGGTCGATTTTTGCGATCCAGCCCACTGTCGATTACTTGTTTTGCAATGCTAGTTGCGGCGTGTGGACCAACATCACAGGATAGCCCGGCGAATGGACCTTCGGTAACTCCTGTCAGATACGTGACTTCCCCCTCAGGAGCTGATGTTGCAAGCGGAGTTTTTGTAAAAGGTGTTCGACTCGGCGGATTGTCTATCTCTCCAATGCCTTCCGGAAGTGCCAAGGACCATCTAGAACTGACCTGGAGTCAAGCCGCTAAGTTATTTAGGTCGTCCACCTCCGAGGAAGGTGCCCACCTAAATGCCATCTTGGGCTTCGGCCTGGTTTCGCTATCCGGTTCGAAGCAAGCCCTTGGTGGTTTAAAAGTGGACCACCGTCCCGCCTGGGTCGGAATAGCCTGGGGTGAGATTACTAGCTGCCCGGCGATGAGGACCTCGAAGGAATCCAACGTTCTCAAGGCTGCAGCTAAGCCGATTTACTCTGCTGTGGTGATTTATGGCCGAGGGGGCAAGGGTGCCTTCTCCTACGATAGCCGAGGTCAACTCCCTTGCGGTGGAGCTATTTCTGGGCCAATAATAAGGCCCGCTCGTGAGGTGAGGTCGGTACCATGGATTCTAAAGAGCATTGATGGTGCCGGCGTCGTTCAGGTTGGCCTTAGCACTTCAAGCTGCGGACAGGTCTTTTCCGAGTCTGCATCGGGCAACTTGAAAACTGGAAAGTTCACCTTGAGTGTGGACGAGAGCTTACCATTTGATCCAAAAGGATGCTCTTTAGCGGTTTCGAGGCTGATCTCGATCTCGCTATTGCCTCCATCGCGTGTTACCAATACTTTCTTTCCAAGTGGGGGCATTGTCGTCGATCATGGGCCAATCGGAACTGCTTCCGTTCTCCAGGTGTCAGAGGTATTGGGTGGAGGAAGTTAAGTGGAGGAAGTTAAATGAAGGAATTCGAATGAAGGAAGTCGAATGAAGGACAGAGGTACTAGCGCTCGAAGTGGGAAAAGGACTGCGGAGGGTTAGCTTCCTAAGCGCAGTAGAACGGCAATTCGTCTGGCCTGGCGGCCCAGTAGAGGTTAGATTTGCCATTGGGTGAGTGTAGCTGGTGGGCCTAGGCCCTATCCATTTGCTGCACGAGATAGCCGCAAGGGGAGGAGCACGAGGTGGCACTTGAGGATGGATTATCGAATGAGCGTCGATTATTTCAGGAAGCGCTACAGGGGTGCCTCGAGCTGGTTGGCCAAATAGATGACACCAAATGGGAAGAGCCAGCGCTTGGAGATTGGGACCTGCGATCACTTCTCGGGCATACCGGTCGAGCCATGTCGACGGTGGAGGCCTACCTATTGCAACCCGACTCCGGTATTCTTCCCTTGCTAGCGAGTCCCAGTGATTACTTTCGAGCTGCGAAAGCAGGTCTTTCCGATCCACGAGCGGTGTTAGATCGAGGCAAGGCCGCCGGCTTGGCTCTAGGGATTGATCCGAAAGGGGCAATTATCGAGTTGGCCGACAGGGGAAGGGCTGCAATGCTTGGCGCAGCTAACGAGGCTTTTGTAACGACCCCCGTGGGAAAGATGCGACTTGATGACTACCTTCCTACCCGGACCTTCGAACTAGCGGTACACTCGGTCGACATAGCGACTGTGCTCAATCTTGAGATTCCAGAAGTTCTATGGCGACCTATCTACGCTTCGCTGGATTTGGCTATTCACCTGCTGGATGGGATTGATAATGCCGTACTGGTTTTGTCGGCGATAACCGGAAGAAGGGGGATTGAGAAGGGGTTTAGCATCCTTTGACCTTCTAGAAACCGATAGCTGTTTAAAAAAGGCGAACTCCTGATCGGACATTTAGTAATGTATCAACGCCTTCGGTGGAGTTTCTTTCAATAAAGCCACTCCATATTGCTATTCCCTGTGGTGCGCTAGTTAGTTGTCTGGACAAAGTATTCCATAATTTGGCAAAGCAGGGCGCAGCGCAGGAAGAGTGGCTCCCCAAGAGGGCAATAACTATGATGTCTGTGAGTCGAGGTGAGGGGAAGAATTGGGCATCGCTGACATTTCTTATACCGACATTGATCAAATGCTCGCCACTTACCCACTTGTGGTTTTAGAGTTCTGGGCGCGTTGGAGCGGATCGACGCGCGCTTTTGAAGTTACTTATGAGGAAGCTGCTAGGCAGAATTCGGATATTGTTTTTCTGCGGGCGGACATTGGTCAGGAGCCCGAACTCGCTGCCCGCTTTGAGATCGATTCGGTTCCGGTTTTGATTGGGTTCTACAACGGTTTTACTGTCCTGAATCGACCTGGGGCTCCAAGCCCGATCCAGCTGGATAAGTTTTTGGATAAGCTACGCAATTCAGACCCCGATGAACTCCTGCGAAGGGAATTCGGTCTCGGAGATGGTGGTGGAATAAAGGGAGTCCGGCGCCTCTTCAAGGGTCGAAGGAAGTAATCCAGAGTTAAGCATCGCTTTGGCACGTCTTTGACAGTGAACGTGCTTGCCCCGAAATTGGTGTTTCCTGTTTGGACAGTTGGCTACGACCAGAAGCTGGCGATCTGTGAGGCAGTCTTTTGACCCTGGGCAAATCCGGCTAGCGCTGCGGGCC
>JAKAPB010000475.1 GCA_021823045.1 Actinomycetes bacterium
CTCGCTAAGGCAAAGGCGAGCACCAAGGTGAGCGCCGATCATATGCCAGTCCATAGCTTTGCTACCCTCATGGAGGATCTAGCAACCGTAGTGACTAACCGGATCCAACCCATAGACACCGAGCTTGACTCGTTTGTCATGATCACCAAACCCACCCCCTTACAACAACTCGCCTTCGATCTTCTTCGGGTCTCACCGACTCTTGGCTATATGTAGGCAGGGCTGAAACCATAAGTGTCCTGGTAGATGGCGATATCTGATGGGGAGGTGGGGGGAACTTCGGGCTAAACGAGTTGCAGATTCGCAACGCTGAGTACGAAATAGTTTGGGATATACAGAGCCATCATCATCTCGAAACAGTACGGCGTGTCCGCGCGCACTAGTCCGATACGAGCACGGTAGCTTGCGGAGCGCAGTCCTTTATATCGATTTAGTGAACCGAATCAAGCGTGATAAGCATGTTTGCAGGTATCGATCAGGTCGCCCCAAGTGATTCGCCTCCAAGAGTGCTCCAAGTTTTAGATGTCGACAGCTTTGCAATCCCTTGCCCGGTCGTTCCACGTAGCTCGGGAGTGCACCTCAAGCCTTCGACTCTAAATACACCGATATTGGGATCACCGATCTTCACGACCAACTACCTCTTCCTCATCTCGCCTTCAATTTGGTGGCCGATCCAGCCACCAATGCCTGCTCCAATCGCAACTCCAATAGGACCACCTACTAAGGCTCCGAAAATCCCGCCGACGGCCCCGCCCACTCCTGCTCCGACGACCTTTTGCTCTTGGTTCGGTTTACTCGTCATGTCTTACCTCCTCGCGAATACTCCTAATACTTCTCTATGCCAAATCTGAGATCTCTTTGCTCCTCACATACAAATTTCCCTCCCGACCTGCCATCTTCCCCTTCTCACTTCCTGAAAACACGGGTATACTCGAAACACTTTGCGTACCGTGTTCTGTTGCCCTTTAATGTAAAAGGGGAGTCCCTCACGCATCTCTACGGCTGATAGGTGTCCTTTTGGCTCACGAGCCAACGAATACAGGCAATGCCGTGCTAGGACCTGCTCACCGTTATGGGAGCCGCGCATGTCCTGCCAGTTTGGAACGACGGGGAACACCCGCGAAAATGCGGCCTGACATTGCAGCATGTAATTACGAAACGCGGTGACGGTCTCGCCTATCACGAGTAGGCCATCGCCTAAGAAGGCTAGAGCGCCCTTGACCTTATCTTGATCCGACCTCCATGCCAGATAGCCGAAACCGGCGAGAGCCAAGATTGTGCCGACCAATAACCATGGACTCTTAGAATAGAGAAATCGTCCTACCCCAAACAATCCCTCGCCGAGAATCGCCGGAGCAATCAGTGCAGCTTGAGACGCTCTTGTAATTTGGGCGGAGTCGCTCCCGTATCGTATTGCATCCACCCATGCATGATGGATTTCGAAGTCTAACTCTGGACCGTAGACAGCCTCAAGAGCCCTTTTGTCCTCAGAAAGATAGAAAGCGCCAAGAAGACGAGCCAGGGTTGCAGAAGGCACGTCGTCGGGGTCAATACGTTCCAGTCGTGCGATTGCTTGAGCTTCGGACTCAGTGAGCAGATCACTGGGAATATCAACACATCGAAGTAGCGGTAAATACTCATCTCTCCAGCGGTCGACAAATGCTGCCTGGTTTACTCTTCCCTCCCGAGCCCAGCGCGAAGAGTGTTCCTCTACCTCTTCGATCACATGCTCGGCGCAGAACATGCGAAGAAAACCGGCGTTCGTTGCTGTAACCAACGAAGTTCGACGATCGTTGCGACATGAGTAAAGGATGTCATTTCGCAGTACGTTTGCATCGGCCACAATGGGAGGCACAAGATAGCCCGACATTGGCCACTCGGCAATAGGAAATGCTCCGTGATCGTCAGGATAACGAATCGCCAAGTTGGTGGTATCAGAGTAGGCAGAGCGCAGGAATAATTCGATACCAGCTTCGATTGACACCGGACCGCCCGCTGTCCCTTCGTCGCCCGTAGAACTCCACTTCTGAATCTCATCGCCCATTGTTACTCAGCGTAGTACGAGACTACGACATCCTCGGAACGACGCTCAAGGGCCGTCCAGATCCTGTCAGTTTCCGGCAGGCGCATGCCCTCTCCTGACAAAACTCCCCAAACTTGTATATACCGAGCAATCTGCTGCGCGGATAGCCCATCACTGTTCCTTGTCATAATGCCTCCGTGGGAACACCCCCATTTGTGTTTTGATTTAATACATCGCTCACACCACGAGGATGTTATAATGACGTATCAGAAATGATCGACGACAGGCCCCGAACACGATTTTCAGTCAAATATACTTGACTTCGAGTGTTGATTGTATATAATATCTACTATGGAGCCACAGACGGCAGGTGCCAGCATTGACAACAACGCAGTCCTCGAAGGGTTGCTGTACAAAATTAAGGAAACTGAATTACAAATCAAAGAGGCCCAAGTGAGACTGAAGGCGCTGAGCATCGCCTACTCCGAAGTAGAGGCCCTTCTAACGGGTGCGGTCGTGACGGAGAATGTTGTCGACCGCATCCCCGGTTCCAGCGATGCGGTACGTATCGTCATGGCTGAGAACCCTCGGGTTTGGAATGTCGCAGAGCTGACGGCTGAACTTAGGAGAAGAGGCTGGATGCCAAAGGGCGCGAATCCTGATGCCACGCTTCGAGCCACCATCCATCGCTTGGGGAAGATCGGCACAATCGAAGTGGTCGAGCGGGGCCGCTACCGGATCGTTACGGACAGC
>JAKAPB010000012.1 GCA_021823045.1 Actinomycetes bacterium
ACATAAGAGCTTAGGGCACCGGTGGTATACTAGGTTTTGAAAGGGTGGTGAGAAGGTTGTTTTACGACGAAGGATCGAGCAACTCTAATGAAGAGGAGCCCTTGATTCCAGACCAACTCCCCGATATCGATGGGAGTAGCGCCCCAAAGTCAGATTCGAGCACCTCGAGTGGTAAGGCTAAGTCCGGCTATGTTTCGGGAAGCTCTGATCGCCCTGAGCAGAATGACTTCGAGCCTTGGCCAGGTTCTTCAGCTCGCCGCAACACTCCATTCGGACAGGGCGAACCGTCTGGGTTCGATCCAACTTGGGATATCCCTCGCTTTGGCGAAGACCGACGCGGCAGGGGATCCGGTCCATTTCAGAATGCGAACTACCGTCAGCAGGTAGGGGTTAACTCACGGCCGGGGATGGAACTTTCTGACGGATTTCACGCCTATGCGGGTTTTTGGCGGAGATTCTTCGCCTTGATGATCGACGGCATGATGCTTACCATTGTGTTCGAATTGACCTTGAGTATCAACAACTCAAAAACGACGGGATCCTCTCTAGTCTCATTTCTAATTAACTTGGTTTACTTTACGCTTCTTTTGGGTGGGCCGTCGGGCCAGAGCGTCGGATGCAAACTTACCAAGATCAGGCTGCTAGCGGTTGATGGAAGCGTTGCAGGGTATAGAAAGGCACTTTTGAGGCAGCTCTACTCGATCATCTCCGGTCTGACCTTCCTCCTCGGCTACCTAATGATGCTCTTCACTCCTAGGCGTCAGACTCTTCACGATATGATGGCCGGGACTATAGTCGTCGATGTACGAGCAATGAATATCGACCGATAATGCGTGTCGACCGATAAATCGACCGACGGATACAGCCTCTCATTTCTGTACCGAAACCCAATCGACCGCCTCTTCGCAAAGGAGGTTTTCCCGGGGATTTGCTCCTGGGAGACTACCGCGGAGGAGGGTCGTCCCCCTTTCCGTCAGCGGATTTGCTTATGGGACCTTAGTTAGGATTGGATCAAATACTTCAACCTGTAGGTTCAATTGCCGATAGGTGTAGTGAAGCATGATAAAAATATGGGCGAACAGGTCTGTAAGCCCGTGCAAGAGGGGAGAATCAAACCAAAACTATGGTCCCGAATCCGCATTCCTCCTCAAATATCTCTCTACCAATCGCTTGGCGAATCGACGGTTTTACGGGATCGTCATTTGAGGTATTCACGGGGAACAGCTCTCGATGATCAACTCGCGGAGGCTATCAAGTAGCGAATCCAAAGGTAACGCAGCTCGAATTAGCCACCATCAGGACATCGCCGAGAAGTTTGTATCTAGATACTTTTCGTCCGAGATATCTGACGAGGCCAATAACTGGATGTCTTCCTATCTAAGTGATCAAGAGGCGGAAAACATCAGAGAGCAGATGAAGGGGTTACTTTGCCTGCTTTTCGCTCCCGAGTTAGACGAACGGGCGGTGACTTCGAGGACCAACGCAATGGCGCGTGCCCACGTCATGACCGGAATCCCCTTTGGCTGGATGGTAGAACTCATCCCCCTAGTGGTCGAGACATACCGAGGGGAGATGGAGGGGGAATTTGAGGCCCATGAGTTGGCCCTCCAATGCGCCAATTTAGAAGTCTTGCTCAACAGACAGATGAAGTTCGTATTGGACTTCGAGAGTCAACGCGAGAAATCCCACGTCGCATTCCTGGCAGAACTTAGTCAGATAACTAATAAGTCTTCTACCCCCTCCGACCTAATCCAGCAGGTACTTAGGGCCCTGTGTGGTCTCGACGGAATTACCGGGGCTTACTTTGGTCGCTTCAACAGCGATGACGAGTTCAAGTACGAATACATTGAAGGCGAATCATTCGAACTGCTGCGCGAATTCTCCGACAACGGACAACTTGCACCGGTATCAAAGCTCTCGGGATCAGTTACCGGACTTGGCCCCGCCGGTCGGGCTTGGAGGTCCGGCGAAGTCCAGTATTCACCCTCTATCAAAAGGGACCCTTCCATGGCCCCCTGGGCCGAGGCTTGCAACTCATTTGGGGTCAGGAGTCTAGCCCAGCTTCCAATCACCGACGTTCAAGGAGATCCCCTCGCCCTCGTTGGAATCTACTCTTGTTGGCCCGGATACTTCGGAGCGCCTACCGTGCAGCGCCTATTGGAGTTCGTAAGGCAGCAAGTAAGTACCACATGGACGAGACTTGGCACGCCTAGCGTACTGTCCAACGAGACCAGGAGGGTCTTTCAAGGCATGCTCGGCGAAAGCCGAATAGACATGGTCTATCAGCCAATTCTGGATCTGAAAACGGGTCGCGTGCACAAACTTGAAGCATTGGCTCGTCTCAGAGACCACAGCGAAAAGCAGCTCATTCCAGACGATTTCCTATCGGCTTTTGGCGCCGATGATCTGTTCGAACTCTTCAAATTGGGATTCCTCCAAGGAATAGAGGCACTATCGTTCTGGCGGGCACACGGCATCGATACCGAGGTCTCCTTTAATCTTGCAGCAGGAGGATTCTTCGATTCGAGATACCTCAGCTTCATCTCTCATGAGTTGGATCGAAGCGAACTCGACCCGACCAAAATCACCATCGAATTTACCGAAGGTGCCACCGAGAACGAAGGTCTGGGAGTTCAAAACATCATCAAAAGCCTGAAAGGGCTCGGGGTAAAGCTTTCCCAGGACGACTTAGGCTCGGGGTTCAGCTCACTTAAAAGGATGGAAAAATTTGGCTTTGACGAGGTAAAGATCGACCAAATGCTGGTCCGAGATCCTTCCGATCCCAGAAACACAATCAAATTGATGGAGCACCTCACAAGCTTGGCCCATGACATGGGGATCGCAGTTGTAGTCGAGGGGCTCGAGACTGAGCCCCTCCTCCAAGCGGCGGCTGTATGCGGCGCAGACTACGGTCAGGGTTACGCCATCGCCAGACCGATGCCGAGGGGCTACTTGACCACCTTTGTGAGAAACCTCCATTGGCACAGTCCCATCGAGCGACCGACGACCAATCTAGGCGGGATAGCAAAGCTCAGGCAATGGGCAAAAAAGGCAGAACTGCTCGCCGACTATCCCGAGGCTCTAAATGACCCTCGCACTATCGCAGAGCTACGCGGTAGTCTCACATACCTTTCGAGCCCGCAAGTTGCGAGCCTGCTAGGGAAGCTCGAGGAGGCTCTCAAATATGGGATCTCCCCTCAGTACTACCAAATTAAGTCCGACCTGGCTAAGGAGCTCTACATTTCGGGGGCCCACACTCCCGAGATCGATCGACCCTACGACGTCGAACCCTACGACAGTGCAGATTGGAATTCCGCCGCTACCTCCTTGAGGTCGCTATCTTCTAGCGACCTCTACCGATTAGCCGAAGTCCAAAGTGACCTCTTCGAGATTCTCGGCTACGACTCAAATCCCGATGAAGCGCTTGAAAAGCTCTGTCTCTTGGCCGAAGGCTCGGTTGCCAATTCGACCGCGATGATCTTTATTGCCGACCCCGACGGTTCGTTGAACCTAGAATTCGCCCCGACTCTTTCTGCCGCCGCAAAGTCTGCATTGAGCGTAAGACTGCCACTCTCATCTTCTGGAGCACCGGCAAATTCCTATCTGAGCAACCAGCCGATCTACATCGCCAGCAACAACAGCGATCCAAGGGCAGCCGACATCAGGGAGACGATGAGCGACCTCGGCTTCGTATCGTGCTGGAGCGCGCCGATAAGGGGGCAGTTCGACAGGGTGTTGGGGGTATTCGCCATCGCCAGTAGCGAAAATAAGCTGCCAAATATTTACCAGAGGGAGTTCTTGTCGACCGTCACACTCGCTGCCCAAAACGCAATAGGTCGCCTTATAGATAAGCTAACTTTCGAGAAAAATTCCCTGAGGTGGGCCAATCTCGCCAATACCAGGAGAGTTAGCAGGTTCTGCATCGACCTCGCTGACGGTTCGCTATTTGAAGTTTCAGATGAGGTATCCGAGTTCCTCGGTTACTCTAAGGAGCAATTGTCGAGCCTGGTCGCCTCGGACATTTCCAGGGACCTCGATGAAAGGTCAATCCAGAGGCTGGCGGCCGAACTTGGACTCGACGGAACGAGTCATCTAGTCTCAAACTTCACCACCAGCAAAGGGGACGAGAGGCTCGTAGAGTTGCTCGTAGAGGTCTCCCAGAAGGAGAACCGTCGATACTTGGACACCACGATCGTAGATATCTCAGATCGGTCTAGATCGGAGCAGATTCTCGCTAGCAATCAGATGATCAGGGACCGGATACTAAACACTTCCGCCTTCTTCACCATGACTTTGGACCCGACCCAAAAGACCCTTATGGTAAATGAATCGGTCGTTACCATGATTGGCTCGAGTGAAGGAGAACTGCTGGGAAAGGAGTTTCCTTTCGACACCCTTTTGAGCGCTAAGGATCGCGAAGTCGTAGAAGGGGCCTTCATCTCGGCTAGTACGGATCGAAAGTCGAAGTCGGTCGACGTCTGGATCACGACATCGGACACCAAGCGGTACTACCTTACTTTGAGGATTTCACCAATCTTCGATACTTCGGGATCACTCTTGTCCTTCGTCTGCACCGCAATCGACATGACCGACAGGTTCAAGGCCCAACAGGAGATTGAGAGGCAGAAGAATTTCGTCTCACAGATAATAGACGCCCTCTCCTCGGTAGTTATCGTCCTCGACGAGGAGTGCTGCATCGTACAGTGCAATCGTGCTCTCGAGGAGTTCAGTGGCTACACCTTCGACGAAATGCGCGGAAAGCGAAACTTCCACCTCAACTTTTACCCTCCCCAGGCGAGGCCCGGAGCCCTTAGGTGGTTCCAAGACGCCCTAAAGGGAGTTGCGCCCGAGCGTACCTCGACCACTTGGGTACATAAGTCGGGAGCGATAAGGACCCTGGAATGGAGGAGCTCGCACATTACCGATACGCAGGGCAAAATCCGCTATGTAATTGGTGTCGCCGTCGATGTCACCGAGGACGACAAGAAGTCTAGAGAACTTAGGCGAGCGGCTGCGGTATTCGACAACTCGGTCGAAGGGATCATAATCGTCGGCAAGGACTCTACGATTACCGACGTCAACGAGGGCTTTTCGCACATTTCCGGCTACTTCAAAGCCGAATGTGTAGGTAAAAATGCAGGCTTTTGGGGATCAGACGTTCACGATTCCAAATTCTTCGAAGAGATGTACCGTTCGCTAAGGGACGACTCTCATTGGAGCGGAACGATATGGAACCGAAAGAAGGATGGCGAAGTATTCCCAGTCCTGATGAACATCACCGCCATAAGAGATTCGCATGGTGAGATAGACCACTACGTCGCTATCTGTTCGGATATCTCTGAAATGATCCGCTACCAGAAACAACTCTCTGAAATGGCTTTCCATGACCTCCTTACGGGGCTGGCTAACAGAAGTTTCCTAGTCGACAAGATCAAATCCAAAATGGCCGAAGCCCGAAGGTCTGGTTCGGTAATCGCAGTGGCATATATGGATCTTGACAACTTCAAGCCCGTGAATGACACCTACGGGCACGCCGAAGGCGACCGTCTGCTGATCGAGGTCGCTCGGAGACTCGAATATGAACTACGTGAAGTGGATACCGTAGCGAGGATCGGAGGTGACGAATTCGTCTGCTTGTTAGAACTCAAAGATAGGCCTGAATGCGAGAAAATCATTAACCGGATCATTAAACGGATCGAAGAGCCCTATGAGATTGCCAACGGGACCAAGACGGCAACGGTTTCTGCGTCAATCGGCGTCGCCTTCTACGAGTACGACGATACCGATCCCGATACTCTTCTCCGACAGGCCGACCAGCTGATGTATAGTGCTAAAAGGGCGGGCGGAATGAAGTATATGACAAAGGATATGGCGTCGAAATTAAGAAAAAGCCGCCACAAGTCCGGTTCTGATGACTCAATTGAAGCCGAGGTACCGAGCGAACAGGATCTTCCCTAGCGTCTAAAGACCGCATCGGCATGTACTGGCCGAATAGTGGAAGGTCACCAGTTTGCATAGCTGGGCCACCAGCACTTTGATTGCAAGTGTCGACTTATGGACATTTTTCCTTGATGAGCCGAGCTGGGAATCAAAAATCTCTCTTAGGCCGCCGATAATTGCTCCTTTCACCGATTGATTAGCAAAGGATTATGGCGAGGCGCTCGAGCCCCTGCAACCGGCGGCCCGGGTGCAACCGGCAGCCATCACCAAAGATTAAATTACCTCTACTTACCACGCGGGTTTCCAAGTCGGGAAATCTCTGTGAATGCGAATATAGAACTCGGTGGGCTAGGAGCCATCACCGTCCATGAGGGCTAAAAGGAGGTCCGTCCTTTAGAACCGGCTTGGTTAATCCGATAATCCAATCAGGTTCCACATAGCAGCGGTGCGCCGCTGGCGCTTTTGAAAGTCGTATTATTTACATGGTGAATCCTTTTGATTGTGTCGCACGAATTTAACCTTGGCCGAGCCACAAGGGACACTGTTAGCGAGTCCTTTAACCCAAGCGCGACATGGTATCTTTTTGGGGAGGAACGGTGAGCCACATCCATAACGAGGGTGGGGCCAATTCGTCGGGTCGATTGGGTGAAACTCTTGTTTCGATCATTGACGACCTAGTAGAGCGTAACATCGAATCGACCCGTGACGAAAAGCCATCGTCGACGGCGATCTCGCACCTAAATGAGACCGAAGCATCGACGGTGAAAACCGAGTTGTCGAGATACATAACTCTTTTAGTCGATCCAAATTCCGATGAAGAATCGGTTACCTTAGCTTCGAAGCAGATTACACGAACCCTGCTTACCGTCGGCGTCTCGGTCGACTGGCTTTTGAAGATGATCTCCGAAGCTGTAGAGATCTTTCGCTCTGCTCCATCAAAGTATGGGATCGCCCCCGAAGTTCTGAAAGAGACGGCGTCGCTTCTCGAGGCCAAATTCGCCAGCCAGATCCTGGTCATTTTAGAGACAGAACGCCACGACGATGAAGTGAGATTCTTAGAAATTGAGGAGCTGGCTCAGATTACTCAAAGGGCTACCAGCACATCGCATCTGTTGAAACTCCTCCTCGATTCTCTCATACAGAGCGAAGGGATAGCCGGGGCGTATTTCGGGCACTTCAATCTCGAAGGTCAGTTGGAATACGACCACTTTGCTGGCGAGACCTTTGTCCAAATTGGTCGTCTCGCCAGTGAGAGAAAGATACCTCCGCCGTCCAGCCGTGCGGACTTGCCAACAGGGGGAGGCCCGGCCGGGCGGGCTTGGCGAAGCGGTGAAATTCAGGTTTCCGCCGCCATACAAAGCGATCCAACAATGGCGCCGTGGTCAGAGGCATACTCGAAGTTAGGCATAAGGTGCACGGCTGCTATACCGATCATGAACTCCGATGGCAAGATAGAAGGACTAATCGGGCTCTATTCGAACTTGCCGGGTTACTTTGCCAAGAGTTCGCGGCTGAAAATCCTCCAGCTTACGAGGCAGATAATCGGTGCGGCTATCGAACGGTTAGCCAGTGCCAAGCCCATATCTTACGAAACTCGAACTGTGATGAGGGGACTAGTAAGCAGCCATCGAGTTGAAATGCATTATCAGCCAATCGTCGATCTGAAAACGGGAGAGCTCCACAAGGTCGAAGCACTAGCCCGGCTCAAACCAGAAGGTTCCGCCGGACTGATTTACCCAGGTGACTTCCTTGCCGCACTCGGGCCGGATGACTTTTTGATCCTTTTCGAGATCGGATTGATTAAAAGTTGTCAGGCCTTGGCAGATTGGGAGGGGCTGGGGATCAGGACCTCCGTCTCGGTAAACTTTCCACCGCAAGGATTCTCAGATCCGAGGTATTTGAGGGTTATATCCAAGTCGATCGAGAACTCGGGGATCGACCCCACTCGACTAACACTCGAACTCACCGAAGAGGAGGAGCTCAACGAATTAGAAATATCGGCTAAAGTCTTGGACTCTATAAAGGGTTTTGGGGTAAAACTCTCCCAGGACGACTTGGGATCTGGGTTTAGTTCACTACGTAGGCTAGAGAAGATAGGTTTCAACGAGGTCAAAATAGACCAGACCCTGGTGAGAAATCCAACCGATCCAAAGAGCCCGCTTAAGTTAATAGAGCACTTGGCCTCCCTTGCGCACGATTTAAACCTATCGGTGGTCGTGGAGGGGCTGGAATCTGAGGCCCTTATCGAAGCCGCCACTATCATGGGCGCTGATTACGGTCAAGGATACGCAATTGCCAAGCCGATGCCAGGTAAGGACATAGCCGATTTTGCCCTTAGCTTCGAGTGGCAGAATAAAAGCGACCGACCAAAGACGAGTCTCGGCGGAATTGCGAAACTTAGGCGCTGGTCAACCAGAGTAGAGTCCGTGGCCAGCTACCCAGAGGTCTTGACCGACGAGAGGTTGATCGGAGATCTACGAAACTCCTTAATATATCTAATTAATCCACGAATCGACCTCATCCTGTCGCGGCTCGAGGGCGCCCTCTCCTTAGGCGCGGGCCCACAGTACAAGTCGATCAAACAGATGCTGGAAGAAAACCTTTGGATTTCGAATCCGAACGACCGCAACCTACCGGCCCATGATATTGATCGGGGCGGGATCGAATACGGAGCCAAGGGCCTTTCTGAGCTTACGGCAGAAGAGTTGAGAAAACTGGTCTCCCTGTCATGGGAGTTGACCCAAATCGGCTTCAGCAACTCCTCCCCCACTGCACAACTAGAACAGATCTGCCTTACCGCAGAATCTTACGTCGCAGATTCAGTCACCGCCATAATGCTACTCGATAAGGACAACCAGCTAAATCTGAGTCAGGCTCCATCGATGTCACCCGCTGCAAAACGCACGATGTCGCTCATCAAAGTTTCCCCTGGATCAGGTTCCTGTGCCAATGTAGTCCTCTCAAAGGGGCCGGTCTTCGTTGGGAACACATTCCTCGATCCTCGGTGGTCAGAACTGAGCAACCTAGTCACCTCTCTGGGGATCAAGGCTTGTTGGTCGGTGCCAATCCAAAACAACCGTTCCGAGATCATTGGCACGATGTCGATGTCACACCGGCATCACAAGATGCCCACTCCATACCAGCGAGAGATAATCGAATACTGCGCTAAAACGGCCGCCTCAGTATTGGCAAGACCATCAGCGCAAGTTGCAGAACGATCAGAATCGATAGTTTTCGGTGGCAGTCAGTTATTCGAAGCGCCGAAGAAGGTGAAAATTAGTCTCCCCGATGGAAGACTCTTCGATCCGTCGCCGGCATTCATGGCAATGTACGGTTATTCCACTGAGGACTTCGATCACCTAACGCTTTTCGACCTCAACCCTTCCATGTCCCGCTCGGTGCTCGTCGATGTAGCCGAGAGGACCGGAATCGACGAAGTTCTCCATTTGACATCAACCCACCAGACTAAGGGCGGAGAGACTAAGGAAGTCGAGCTCTACACTACGCTAAAGCTTCAAGACGGTGTTGAGTACTTCGAGACGACGTTAGCGGATATAACCGACCTCTCTAAGTCAGAAAAACTGCTGGCCGCCGAGCACGAAAGCAGAAACCGACTGCTGAGAACTTCATCGGTCCTAGTAGCCGTTGTGGACCCAACAGGCGTAACGCTTATGGTCAACCACGCAGTCAGTGGATTGTTGGCCATGAGTGAAGATCAGCTAATCGGCAAACGCTTCCCCCTTCGCTTGCTCGCCGATGGAAGTGACCGGGATAAGATCCAAACTGCGTTAGCCAGGGCAACAAGGACCAGACTTTGCGAAAGTATCGAGGCCTGGGTCAACTCGGCTCGAGGGGGAAAGCGACTCCTCGCAGTCGACGTCATACCTAACTTTGACAACCTCGGGGCACTTAACGCATACATCTGCACCGGTGTCGACATCACCGAGCGCTTCGAAGCGACCGCGAGCATTTCAAGGCAGGAAGCCTTTGTTTCGCAGATCATCGAGTCGATCCCTGGAATTGTGGTGGTCTTCGACGCCGAGTGCTGCATAATTCAGTGCAACGTAGCCCTAGAAGAGTTCACTGGGGTCAAGTTTGAAGATATGAGGAATCGCCCGTATTATCACCTCAACTTCTTCCCATCAAAATCCCGCCCGACCGCAGTGAAGTGGTTCAAAGAAGCTATCGAGGCCGGTAGGGCGGACCGCACTTTCGCTCCTTGGGTCCATCGAGACGGTTCTACCCATCTCTTCGAATGGCGGAGTTCCTTCATAAAAGGGAGCGACAACCAAGTAAAGTTCGTAGTAGTTGTCGGAAACGACATCACCGACGAAGATAAGAACCTGAAAGTACTTCAACGGGCGGCGGCTGTATTCGAGAATTCGAGTGAGGCGATCGTAATTGCCGACAAACACTCGACGATCCTGGAGGTCAACGGGGGCTTCACGCGGATAACCGGCTACTCGAGGAGTGAAGCGATCGGCAAAAATGCCGGATTTGTGGGCTCCGATATCCACGACCAAAACTTCTTCAAAGAAATGTACGATTCACTCAAGGACACATCCCGCTGGAGCGGAACTATCTGGAACCGACGTAAGGATGGATCTGAATTTCCCGCATTGATGCATATCACTACGATCCGAAACACCTACGGAGAAATAGACCATTATGCGGGTATCTTCTCAGACATTACCGAAATGGTCCAATACCAAAAACAACTCTCCGAGATGGCCTTCCATGACATCCTCACCGGCTTAGCCAATCGGAGCCTGCTCGTAGAGATGATCAGCTCTCGGATGGCCGAGGCCCGACGAGCCGGGAGCGTATTGGCCCTCGCATACATGGACTTGGACAACTTCAAGCCGATCAATGACCTATATGGTCACGCAGAGGGCGACCGGCTCTTAATCGAGCTTTCAAAAAGACTCACGAATGAACTGAGGGAAGTTGACACCATTGCGAGGATCGGGGGCGACGAGTTTGTTTGCCTACTGCCGGGTCTTAGCGACAAATCGGAATGCAAGGAGATCCTGAATCGGCTGATAGCCCGTATCGAGGAGCCGTTCTTGCTCAGTGACTCAAAAACCTCCTTCAAGGTATCCGCTTCGATTGGGGTTGCCTACTATCAAAACGATGACACCGACCCAGACAACCTTCTTCGACAAGCAGATCAGCTGATGTACATCGCCAAAAGGTCTGGGGGTCGCTCGTTTTTCACCTCCGACGAATCAATAAAGAATTAGATTAACCACAGCTATCCACCAGAGTCGTGATCACGGAGACATCCTAAGTCACTCCATCAAGGCGTCCAAAGGTAGTCCAAAGGTAATCGGGCGCTCTTCAGCTTCAAGGTTTCGAACTGAAACAGCTATCAACCTTGAATCACCGACCGAGGGAACCGGGTGATCGGTTACCAGTTTGGCCATCACATCCAGTGCGGAGCGAGTATGTGCAATTTGCCGATCGGTCTCGCCAGATTAATCTCCCAGATCTGTGAGTGATGGCCTGTCAGCTTGAAACCACCCCTCAAGCTGATCTCACCAGAAAAACCGAAGGGGCCAAATATCTGGCCCCTTCGGCATAACACTCTCTATTGCAACTAGCGACTTGTTAGTAGTATCAAAAACTGGACTGAATTAACGACCAACTGCGTCTTCGCAGACCGTTTCAACTATCAAGCGTGAAACTACATACGGATCGCAGTTGGCATTGGGGCGGCGATCCTCGATCCAACCCTTCTTCGCCTTTTCAACCGCCCATGGAATTCTGATCGATGCTCCACGGTCGGAAGCCCCGTAACTGAAGACGTCGTAGCGTGCGGTCTCGTGGGCTCCGGTCAACCTCTTCTCGATACCTTCACCGTAGTTACTTATGTGCTTCTCTACCTCTTTGCCGAGCGCTTCACATCCAGCGATTATCGCGTCATAACCCTCGCGCATCGCCTTGGTGGAAAAGTTGGTATGTGCCCCAGCACCGTTCCAGTCACCAGGCATTGGCTTGGCATCCCAGTTGACAACGACCCCGTAGTCTTCGGCGACCCTCATCAACAGCCATCTCGCCATCCAAAGCTGGTCACCAATAGCCGGTGGTGGAAGAATTCCAATCTGAAACTCCCACTGGGCCATCATCACTTCTGCGTTTGTGCCCTCAATGGAGATCCCAGCGTCCATACACGCTTGGGTGTGAGCCTCGACGATCTCACGTCCCACCATCTTCTCACCGCCGGTACCACAGTAGTAAGGGCCTTGCGGGGCCGGGTATCCAGTCTCGGGCCAACCCAATGGCCGACCATTCTGGTAGAAGGTGTACTCCTGTTCGATTCCGAACATCGGTTCCTGGGCCGAATACTTCTCCGCTACGGCCACGCAGGCCGCCCGAGTATTCGTGGGGTGAGGGGTGAAGTCAGTCAGCAAAACCTCACATAGCACAAGGACATTTGCTCCGCCTCGAATTGGGTCCGGGCATGAATAAACCGGTCTTAGCACGCAGTCCGAGTTGCTCCCGGGAGCCTGATTAGTACTCGAACCGTCAAATCCCCAAATGCCGGGCTCTTCGCCGTCTTTGATAATCTTGGTCTTATTGCGCATTATCGGCGTCGGCTTTGTGCCGTCGATCCAGATGTACTCCGCCTGGTAACTCATCACTGTGCCTTTTTCGTTAACTCGGTTCCATCCGGAAACCGCACCCGTCTAGAGAATGCAGGAAAACCGACACGGCATCCCACCGAGAACAAGTCTTGTCGGTCAATGTTTCGCACCCTTTGCCGAAATGTTAACGCAGCGTAAAGAGGCAGCAAGAATGGGTTAAATAATTACCGAAATACCAAAATTTAAAAGAATCTGCATATGCTACCAGGTCCACTTTTTGAACCCGGCGATCCTTTTCAGAACCGATCCGGACGAATTGCGAATTCGACAAGAATACACCAGGCAAAATCAGGTCACCTCAAGCCATTCGCCACCCGATGAACGCCATGTCTGATTCTCATTATTACGTCGGGAGGAATAACCGAATCTGGGTCTCGCAGATTAGAAAGTGATGCCTTCACACCTACCAGTGATGCATAAAGTGGCGGGCATGTCGGGCAGAGACGTAGGTGCCCTTCGAGATCGACCCGCTTGCCACCAATGAGATCCCCATCGATATAGTCCGACACCATGCTTCTAGCTTGCCAGCAACTGAGGGGGACGCCTTTGCTGGCCTCCCTCCTATCTGACGCCTCTGAAAGCGCACTTACCATCATCATTCGGCCCCGTCTGAGTCGTTGCTTTGCT
>JAKAPB010000476.1 GCA_021823045.1 Actinomycetes bacterium
CGATCTTAAACCCAACTTGGACTTCACTCGCCCCGATTGTGATTCGAGCCGATGGTTCACTGGATGCTTCGGAATTAGCTTTAAAGCTCAGCTTTTTTGGCTATCGGCGTGAATATCAGGTGGAACATCGTGGCGAGTTCTCGATTCGAGGATCGATATTAGACATCTTCCCTTCGGACTCCGATGCCGCCTATCGAATCGACCTCTTTGGCGACGAGGTCGATTCGATATCGGTCTTTGACCCAGATACCCAGCGATCTGGCGACAGGGTCACCAAGTTGGAGGTCTTTCCCGCTACCGAGCTCCTGCTCGACGAGGCGACAAAATTGAGGGCAGCAGAGCTCTCGTCAACTTTGGGTTTCGCTAAAGAGAGCTTGGAGCGACTCTCTTTGGGCCAACTCTTCGACGGAGCAGAATCCTGGCTGGCGTACTTGGCCGATAGCGAGCTGCTGCTGGCAGATCTCCTGCAGAAAGACGACCTAGTCTTGCTCGTCGAGCCATCGAGACTAAGGGCGAGGGCAAACGACATCGTCGAAGAGGAGAGGTCCCTAGTGGCCTCCCTCGCCAGCACTTGGAAGGTGCCCGAAGACACCGCTATCCCTGAGTTACACTTCGACTTCACTCGACTTTTGAGCAAATTTGATGGAGACGTCTCCTTCTTGGGGGGAGCGATAGGATCTTCGCCAGAGGTTCAACCCTGGGGAATTTCTGGCCGGGACCAGGAGGGACTAATAGCCAAGATCCGTTCGCTTAGCGCTGTTGGAATCAAGGTGATTATCGCAGCGGACTCCGAAGGATCCGCCAATTCTCTGGTGGCTTCGCTGAAAAGGGAAGGGATCTCCGCAAACTTAGCCTCTGACACTAACCAGCAGAGGAATTCGGTGATCGTTCGGGCAAACCTTCCGATTGACGCCGGATTCATAGCCAAAAAGGGCGGACTCGCACTGCTCGCTGAGGGAGAAATATCGGGACGAAGGAGACCCAATAGAAGCGAGAAGAGGGGACAGAGGAGCAATAAGGTCAATTTCGACGACCTCTTTATCGGTGGTTACGTCGTCCATACGACCCACGGTGTCGCAAAATATCTAGGTATGACCAAGAGGTCAATCGGTGAATCGGAGCGGGACTATCTGCTCCTCGAATACCGTGGTGGTGACCGACTCTACGTGCCTTCCGACCAGATGGCCTCGATCACCCCATACCTCGGTGGTGAGTCTCCGACTCTATCGAGGCTCGGCGGTAGCGATTGGCAGAAGACCCGGGCGAGGGTCAAGCAGGATGTGCAGAAGGTCGCCCAAGAACTCGTCGTACTCTACCAAAAGCGGATGGTCACCAAGGGACACGCCTACCTATCAGACTCCGCCTGGCAGATCGAGATGGAGGATCTATTCCCCTACGAACTGACCAGGGATCAGGCAATCGCTATCGACCAGACCAAGTCCGACATGGAAGATCCCCGGCCGATGGACCGATTGATCTGCGGTGATGTCGGATTTGGAAAGACCGAGATCGCTATCCGGGCGGCATTCAAGGCGGTTCAGGATTCAAAGCAGGTCGCAGTTCTCGTCCCGACCACGCTCCTCGCTGAGCAGCATTTCCAGACCTTCTCCGAGCGCTTTGCCCATCACCCCGTCAGAGTCGAAATGCTTTCTCGATTTCTCTCTAATTCCGAGGCAAAAGGGGTGATAGCCGGGATCAAAGACGCAAGCGTGGATGTCGTCATAGGAACCCACCGCCTGCTGAGTGGGGGCATCAACTTCAAGGACCTGGGACTTTTGATCGTCGACGAGGAGCAGCGCTTCGGGGTTAGCCACAAGGAGGCGATGAAGAAGCTGAGGGCTGGTGTGGACGTATTGACACTCAGCGCTACGCCAATTCCGCGGACCTTGGAGATGTCACTCACCGGAATTCGTGATATATCGATCCTCAATACCCCTCCGGCTGACCGGATGCCGATCCTTACTCACGTTGACGAATATGACGAGTTGGCGGTGCAGGAGGCGATTCGAAGGGAACTACTTCGCGAAGGCCAGGTCTTCTATGTCCACAACAAAGTGGCAGATATAGACAACGTCGCCCACAGGATCAGGGAGCTCGTCCCCGAGGCTAAGGTTGCCATAGCACACGGTCAGATGGACGAGAATCTACTCGAGAAGGTCGTGATGGACTTTTCGCAGGGGAATTACGACGTCTTGGTCTGCACCACGATCATCGAGTCTGGTATCGACATGCCAACGGTGAATACACTCATTGCCGATAGGGCCGACCTTTTGGGTCTTGGTCAACTGCACCAGCTCCGAGGACGCGTCGGAAGATCGGGTCAGCGAGCGTATGCCTACCTTTTCTACCCACCTGGCGTATCCCTCGGCGAAGAGGCTTATGAGCGCTTGAGGACAATCGGCGAGAGCACGGAGCTCGGAAGTGGATTTCGTATCGCTATGAGGGACCTCGAGATCAGAGGGGCTGGCAACCTCCTCGGTGAGAGCCAATCCGGACACATGGCGGCCGTCGGGTATGACCTCTACGTAAAAATGGTGTCAGAAGCGGTAGCCGAACTAAAAGGAGAGGTTCCCCTAGAGACCCCGGAGATCAACCTTGACATACCGCTCGCCGCAAACCTCCCGAGCGACTACGTCGAGAGGGAAGATATCCGACTCGCCATTTACCGACGACTCGCTGATGCGTTAGAGACCAAAGAGGTCGAAGAGGTCAGAGAGGAGCTCAAAGATAGGTTTGGACCCTTGCCGAAAGAGTCGCATAGCCTTATCG
>JAKAPB010000477.1 GCA_021823045.1 Actinomycetes bacterium
ATCTTTGACGACGATGGAAAGCTCCGAAGATTCATCAACGTCTTCGTCTCGGACGAAGATGTCCGATTTCTTGATGGCCTCGATACTGAGGTTGCAGATCAGTCGGTGGTATCGATAGTTCCGGCGGTCGCCGGGGGTATATAGGCCTTCGCCAGCAGGACTTCGATGACTGAAAGATCGCGCACCTGCGGCACGGTGATCACCCATTTGTGGCCGAGCCGCAGGTGTGCCCATGGCAGATTCACGAGGATCGTCCCGCTGATGTGCGGACTATGGAGAGGAAGGCTCTGGCCCGTCTCGGGACCGCGGCTAATCGAACGGTGAAACTATCATCGGTGAAGAGGAGGTGAACTTCAAGACTGTATGAAAAGGTTTTGTGTAAGTTTCACTGAACGGTAATGAAAAATCGGATTTCCGTCTATGGTGTTATTAGCACTCCAAGGGTGCGAGTGCTAACTGTAGCCCAACGGAGGGATCCATAGAGATGGCAAAGCTGATCGCTTTCGACGAACAGGCTCGCAGGAGCTTAGAAGCTGGTATGAACCAGCTCGCTGACGCTGTTCGCGTGACCCTAGGTCCAAAGGGTAGAAATGTCGTGTTGGACAAGAAGTGGGGAGCCCCCACGATTACCAATGATGGCGTATCCATCGCCAAGGATATCGAGCTGGAAGACCCCTTTGAGCGGGTCGGGGCCGAACTGGTCAAAGAAGTTGCAAAGAAGACTGACGACGTAGCTGGCGATGGCACGACTACCGCAACGGTTCTCGCTTGGGCGATGGTTCGTGAGGGGCTTCGTAACGTAGCTGCGGGCGCCAACCCAATGTCTTTGAAAAAAGGTATTGAAGAGGCGACCGAAGCGGCCATAGGAGCGCTCAAGGGAATCGCAAAGGATATCGATTCCAAGGATCAGATCGCCCAGGTAGCTTCGATTTCAGCGGCGGATGAAGAGATCGGTTCCCTGATTTCGGAGGCCATTGAAAAAGTAGGCAAAGACGGTGTCATAACGGTCGAGGAGTCACAGACCTTCGGGATGGATATGGATCTAGTCGAAGGAATGCGCTTTGACAAGGGCTACATATCTCCTTATTTCGTAACCGACCCAGAGGCGATGGAAGCCAGCTTGGACGATCCATACATCCTGCTAGTTAGCTCGAAGATATCTGCTGTGCGGGATGTGCTTCCCGTGCTAGAGAAGGTCATGCAGGCCGGCAGACCGCTACTCATCATCGCTGAGGATATCGAAGGCGAAGCACTAGCAACACTGGTTGTGAATAAGATTCGCGGGACGTTCAAGTCAGTTGCCGTCAAGGCGCCTGGCTTTGGAGAGCGTCGCAAGGCGATGCTTCAAGATATCGCCATCCTCACAGGTGGCCAGGTCATAACCGAAGAGGTTGGACTGAAGCTAGAAAACGTCGGACTCGACCTCTTGGGAAGAGCCCGCAAAGTCCAGGTCACTAAGGACGAAACGACGATCATTGAGGGTTCGGGACCCGATTCCGAGATCAAGGGTCGGATAGCTCAAATCAGGGCCGAGATCGAGAACACCGATTCGGATTACGACCGTGAAAAGCTCCAGGAGAGGCTAGCGAAGCTCTCGGGTGGAGTTGCGATCATCAAGGTCGGAGCGGCGACAGAGGTCGAGCTCAAGGAGAAGAAACACCGTATTGAGGACGCAGTTTCCACGACCAAGGCGGCTATCGAAGAAGGAATTGTTCCTGGCGGCGGTGTAGCACTTCTGAGGTCGCAAGCGGCGATACTAGACAGGGCCGAGAAGCTTGAGGGTGATGAGGCTACTGGAGCGAGGATCATCGCTCGAGCAGTTGAGGAGCCGCTGAAGCAGATAGCAGTGAATGCGGGACTTGAGGGCGGGGTCGTAGTCGAGAAGGTTCGATCTCTGGCTGTGGCTTCCGAGGGACTCAATGCAGCTACTGGGGAGTATGAAGACCTGTTCAAGGCGGGCGTTATCGACGCAGTCAAGGTGACTCGGTCGGCACTGCAGAACGCAGCATCAATCGCAGCACTCTTCTTGACCACCGAGGCGGTCGTCGTCGACAAGCCTGAAGAAAAGGCGCCAGCTATGCCGCAAGGTGGCATGGAAGACTACTAGATCTCACCGCCATAAGTCGAGAGGAATTTTACTGGAGGGGATGCAATTTTTGCGTCCCCTCCACTGTTTCTTGGGACTGATCGTTTACTCTGGCTGTGGATAAGTAAGTGGCATTCGGGAGTGACTGTTTTTAAAGCCAGAGGTTTGTTGCGGGGTCGGTCGGGACGTTTTTACCCGGCCGACCCGGTTTTACAAGGAAGTTTTTAGTTCGTTCACAGATTGAGTTGGAAGAGTTGAAGTTCTATCGGTTTAGCTTTCCGGTCTTCGATCGGAATTAAGCTTGGCATTTGACCAGATGAGGTCTCGGTTGGCACTTGGCGGCGTGAAGGAAAGGACGAGAAGAAAGGGTTCAGTCGCACTGCCCGTGATTCTGGCTATCGGTTCGCTAGGTCTAATCTTGAGCTCGTTACTCGGTGGAAGATTTGACTATGTAAGCCATACCAACTCGTCTGGGGGTGACTCATACTTCCGCTTTCCCTCAAGCTGGAAGTCCTTTTCCCAGGATCAAGTCGTCTTAGCAAATGATACCAAGATCTCCCCGGCGCAGCTCCGTTCGTTAGACCAAACGGAATGGACTGAGATCTTTTCTGCAGATAGTGGCCTTAGCCTAGCTAATCAGAAGGGGCTTTCATCCTCCAGGCCATTTGGAGTGG
>JAKAPB010000478.1 GCA_021823045.1 Actinomycetes bacterium
TTTCCCCGGTCACCCTTGCGGTCTCGGTTCAGCTGCGTCTTAAGCGACTCTTACCCCAGGCGATCTACAAAGAGGCTACTAAGTCACTTTTGGTTCCCGTCAAGAAGGGTCAAGACCTCCTCTTGGCGGCTAATCAGCTACTTGGGGTAATCTTCAATGACGAGATCGATAATCAACTAAAAGACAAAAGCGTTTCTGGAGACGGCGGATCCAGCTTGATTTCTGCTAAATCGGCTAAAAAAGCGCCTTTGAAGCGCCGCTTTTAGACCTTCTTAGAATTTCCGGGTAGTTTGGACTAGCCCGGTTTCTAGCTTGGTCGAATCGACGACAAATGAGAGGTTTAAATATGAGGTTTAAAAGGGCCGTCGGAACTTTGGCTATGTGCGTCGGACTCGGGGCTGTCGCCTCCGCATGCACCATCACCCCTTATGCGGCCAAAGTTAATGGCGAAGTGATCTCCGTATCAGCGCTGAATAACGAGCTAGAGCAGATGGCGGTTAACAAGACCTTTGTGACAAATATCGAGCAGAGCAGCACCGGCGGCAAGGTTTTTGGACAAGGAGCCGGCACCTTCAACTCTGCTTTTACCGCCAAGGTATTGAACCGACGGGTGTCTTTGGTCCTCGCTAGTCAACTGCTGGCTAAGATTGGCCATGCACCGCTGCAGAGCGACCTCGCAGTTGCACTGCCGGAGGCCCAAGCCAGCTTCGGCGGAGCGGCCGTTTTTGCCAAGTTCCCCAAGGCGTATCAACTTCAAGCGATCAAAGACACCGCCGACATCCAGCTGCTTGAGGCCGCACTCGAGCACAAGAGCATTTCGGCCGGAACACTGCGTTCGATCTACAACCAAAACCCCCAACAATTCGCCCAGATCTGCGCTTCGCAAATCCTGGTTGGATCGCAAGCACTCGCAGAGGCGGCTGCAGCACAGGTAAATGCCGGCGTGAGTTTCGCTTCGGTTGCGAAGTCCCAATCTAAAGATCCGAATTCGGCCGCCAACGGCGGGGCAGTGGGGTGTGGCCTACTTTCGGACTATTCAAGGGTCTTGGGTCAGCCATATGCTAAGGCTATTGCGAACCTGCCGACGGGGGTCCTCTCTGCTCCGTTCAAGGGTCCCAACGGATGGGCGATCGTGGAAGTGACCTCCCGGAATGTTCCTACCTTCGGACAGGCGATTCCGGAACTGGTCAACGCAGAGCTCGGTACCCAAGGCAACACCGTTCTCGCTGCGGCGATCTCACAAGCTCTGAAGTCAGCCAAGATTGAGGTCAACCCGTCCTACGGATCGTTGCAACTCGTCTCTGGTCAGCTCGGAATCGTCCCACCGGTAGTACCGTCGTCGAAGTCCCTGACCTTTTTCAAGGCGCCGTAGGATCAAAAAGATGCACCAGCTACCGTCGGAGGTCGAGTCGCTACCGATGCTTCGGAGCCAAAGTTAACAGCTAGGCCCGCTAGGTCGAGCGGACTACTCTGGGCTCCGCGGTAACTTTGCTGAATTAATCCAAATTCAGGAAGATAGCTGGGTATTTCGATGTTTATTCAACTACCGCAGCGTAGCCGCTCCGGAAAGTGTTCAAAACCCAGCTTGCTCTGGCGCGCAGCTTTTGTGTTCAGGGACGCATGGAAGTCTGGTTGGTTTGAGTTTTGGAGGAATCTTTGTCCTACGATTTATTGAGAAGGTCCCAAAAAGGGACCAAGAATTCCCCTGACTGGTTGATTTTGGCGGTAGTTTGTGTCGCCCAGTTCATGGTCGTGCTCGATGTGTCGGTGGTTAACGTCGCACTTCCTGCTATCAAGTCGTCACTAGGTTTCTCTCAGACCGGTCTTCAGTGGATACTCAACGCCTACACGTTGACCTTCGCCGGTTTTTTGCTCCTCGGGGGTCGAGCGGCGGACCTCTATGGGAGGAAGCGGGTCTACCTCTTCGGCATGGGACTCTTCACTATCTCCAGCCTCGTCGGTGGATTCTCCAACTCCCAGGAGATGCTCGTGATTTCGAGGGCGGTTCAGGGTCTCGGTGGTGCGATTCTGTCGCCAGCGACCCTGACGATCATCACCACAACATTTACCGATCCCAAGGCGCGTTCCAAGGCACTAGGGATGTGGAGTGCGGTTGCCGGAGCGGGCGGGGCCGTCGGTGCCTTACTCGGTGGAATCCTCACCCAACTCGTCACTTGGAGATGGATCTTATTTATAAACGTCCCGGTCGGAGTGATCGCCTTTGTTGGGGCGATCGTCGTCATTACCGAACGAAAGAGAGCGGATTCCAAGGCCAAATTGGATCTGACCGGGTCAGTTTTGGTCACTTTTGGCCTTGCGAGCCTCGTCTATGGTCTAGTTAACTCTTCCTCTTACGGCTGGGGATCGCTTAGCACCATTTTGAGTTTCATCTTTGCGGCGGTTGGCCTCGTTTGGTTTGTGGTGCACGAGATGAGATTCGCTGAATTCCCTCTCATGCCGATGTCGATGTTCAAGATCCGCCCGGTGATGGGGGCGAACGTTGTCATGATGGCAGTCGGTGGCTCGATCTTCGCCTCCTGGTTCTTTTTATCCCTCTATTTCCAGGAGGTTAGGGGCTACTCGCCGATTAGAACGGGTCTAGTATTTCTCCCCCAAACGATGGCGATAATTGCCGGAGCGCAGTTCTCTTCGAGGATGTTGGGGCGCATAGGAGCGAAGAAACTGCTGGTCGCAGGTACGGTCATATCGGCGGTTGGCCTTGGATCGATGGGGATGATCGGGATAAGTTCTCCCTATTT
>JAKAPB010000479.1 GCA_021823045.1 Actinomycetes bacterium
ATAAGCGAGGAAAGCGGGCAGATATAGCGGCAGAAGCTGCGGCGCTCAAAGACTAAGAAGGAGAGCAGCGCCGTTGTAACGATTCCAATAACCATAAAGGAGGTGGCTATCGGGGCTCCAGGTCCTGCGATGTTGAAGTACTCCTCGATGAAGGTCAACAAGATGAAGGTCGCCACCGAAATAACCAGACCATAACCGGCCCAAGACTCGGGTACCTTACGTCCGAGGCCCAAAGCCTTCTGGGTCCTCTTGAAGAAGGTCTTCCTCTGGATCCATTCTCCGAATCCACCGAAGGGGCACATCGAGCACCACGCCCTGCCGACTACAACCATCATCACAAAGACGAGGCAGAACCAGAGGTACCAGGTAATCGCTGGACCAAAGTTCCGTCCCGGGTCCGTTACGCCAAAGATACCAACGGCGATAACGATCCAGAAAATGATCTGGTTGGGAACAATGAGAAGGAACTGGAACTTCCTGTCCTTCATCGCTCTGGCGAGAAACTTGCCGATCACGGGAAGACGCGTTACGTCAACCCCAGGATCGGTGGTCTTGAAATGCTCTTTTGCCTTCTCACCTTGAAATGGGTGGAGATTAACCGCCACCGATATCGGATCGTTTCTCAGGCCAATTGGCCGATCCGACTCCACCACGCCATCTTGGCTTGGTGAACTTCCTTGCTTAAGTGTCACTTGACCCTCCATACAGTACTGTCCCCAACACGACCTGGTCTCGCTCCCTGACTGACACAAAGAGACCTAAGTCACGTTGATAAATTTGTAAGGGCAATGCAGCATCAGAACCAAGGGCAGAATTGAGGTATTAGTAGGGACTTTCGGCCCTTTACTAATATCTTTCCATACTGCTTTTGCCAAACGGCGAGTGACCATGGCCCAAGGTGGGCATCCAGACGGTCTGACCTTCACACTACTGTCCCCCCTTTGGCCCCGATCTGAGTTCATCAGTAGCTATACCCTTTACTTCTCTCGCACGTTATGCCTTCCTATCAGCACGGGTACCTCGTATACCCCTTTGGGTTCCTTGACGGCGACTTTGTTGGCTAGTTTCTGCGTCTTTATGCAAATTCGCAATATTGCATCAAAGCAATAAAGCATCTGCTATATTTGATAAATCAAGGTTTCTCAGGATACTCACAGGAAGAGGATTGCATGGGAGTGCAGAGTGTGGTCCAGGCGACTCCGCTTTACGAGGTAAAGGCGGAGTTCTTCAAGACACTCGGACATCCATCGAGAATCAGGGTGCTCGAGCTACTGAGCTCCGGACAGAAGTCTGTTTCTGAGCTGCTACCCCTCGTCGGGATCAACCCACCGCACCTCTCGCAGCAACTCGCAATACTTAAAAGAGCAGGCCTGGTTCAAACTCAACGCGAGGGAACTTCGATCTACTATTCGCTTGCCTTCCCGGAATTAATAGAGGTGCTGGCGCTGGCACGTAGGGTACTTATCGATGTACTCGCCGAGAGGGCCGGCCTACTAGTCGACCTTCAGGCTTCGGCACCCCTTCCCTATCCGGGAGAGCTATAACAGTCGATGCGGTCCCAAATTGAGAAGTCCCATATCAACCGGGATAGCGAACTGCGGCTGATGCAATCGTGATCCAGCAGCTATTGCGGCGAATTATCCACATCGGCAAAGTAGCCGAGGATCTTGGCCAACTAGAGCAGAGCGTTTTGACCACCGGAGCCCTGACAAAGGGTTCGATAAAGCTACGTCACGTCGATTGCGGTTCATGCAACGCCTGCGAGGTCGAACTATCAATGTGTTTTTCCCCTAGCTACGACCTAGAGCGGTATGGGGTCAGCCTCACCGCTTCGCCCCGTCACGCCGACGGACTTCTAGTCACCGGGATAGTAACGATGAACATGAAGGGCCCACTTCTAGACGCCTACAATGCGGTTCCATCGCCGAAGGTGGTGATCGCCGTCGGAGACTGCGCCTGTGACGGAGGAACTTTCAAAGAGAGTTACGCATACGCCGGCAGCTGCGAAGACCTCCTTGAAGTCACCTTGAAGATACCGGGTTGCCCACCGGAACCCACCGAGATCATCGGGGCGATAAGAAGGGTATCCGCCCGATGAGCATTGTGGCCCCTTTGGCAGTGGACACCGAGATGCCCCAGAGAAGCGACGATCGGCTCTGGTACCTCACATCTAGCGTCTTGACCGTGCTAATCGGAGTTTTCGGCGTCGCTGTCAGCTTGCGGATGATATTCGGTTCAAAGATATCGCTATCTATTAGTTCCATACTGCCCTTAGCGGGGCTGCACCTATCGTCAGACGGCCTTTCGGGGCTTTTTGACCTCATTACCTCGGTAGTCGCGATAACGGCGGGGATCTACGTCTACCCCTACCTCGTTCACTCAAGATCTCCGAGGACGACTGCGGCTTTCATCCCACTCTTTGTAATGACCATGTTGTTGGTTCCCGTGGCGTCGAGTTACTATGACTTCCTTTTCTTCTGGGAGGCCATGGCTTTAGTGTCAGCGGTCCTCGTTCTCGCAAATCACACAAAGACAGAGGCGCTCAAGGCCGGGATGTGGTACATATTCATGTCGCAGGTCGGTTTCGCTATGATCCTGGGGTCGCTAGCCTACCTAAGTGCTCACAGCCCCACTGGCCTACTAATTGGGGGCTCAGGGGCGCTAAAGGGCATCCCAACCTTGACGAAGAACGTAATCTTTGTCTTCAGTTTCTTTGGATTTGCCTCCAAGTCCGGCCAACTCCCACTGCATAGTTGG
>JAKAPB010000480.1 GCA_021823045.1 Actinomycetes bacterium
CAAAAGTGGCGATGTCTATTTGAAAGTAGATCATCCTGATTATCGGCACTCGACCAAACTTGGTAAAGATTTTCGGAATTCGATCCTTGAGGACTGGAAAGACTGAATTCAAGGCCCTTATGCCGAATTCCAACTCATCGACGTAGTATCATTTTCCAAAGTTCGGCTAGTAACAGTGTTTCCCGGGGCTATTCAGATAGAAGTTCCGTTTACTAGTTGACTTTGGAACATTTCTAATTGGGTGGTGGAGTATGGAATTCGAACTTCCCGAAGAACTAGTCGCCCGTCAATAAGCTGTGCGCAGAATTGCAAAGGGAAAAGTTGATCCTAGTGCAGAGGAGATTGATAAGTCTTGGGAGTATCCGCACGACATACTACCTCAACGGCTAAGCGTCGGATTTGCCATTTTTTTAGACGTCTCAATTAGTTGTTCCAATGCTCTTCCGGCATTTCCGGTTGATATCGATTTTTCCGCTACGTCGATGCCGTCTTCGATGTTTTTTGCGTCACCGGCTACTACCAGGGCGCAGGCGGCATTGAGAACAGCGATGTCCGTGCGGGCACCTTGGACGCCATCGAGAATTTCAATGAGGGCTTTTGCGTTGTATCCAGCGTCTCCTCCCTTGAGGTCTTCCAGTTTGGCCCTGGAAATACCTACTGAGGAGGGGTCGAATTCGTATCTTTCAATGGACGCCTCACCCATCTCATCCCTGGTCAGTTGGATGATATGGCTATTTCCGGTAGTAGTTACCTCGTCGAGCCCGTCGCTACCGTATACAACCATTGCAGAGTGGGAACCTATTCGCTGGAGCACTCCCACCATGGACTCGGCAATTTGGGGGTCTGATACCCCCACTAACTGCCGTTTTGCTAGGGCTGGATTTACGAGTGGACCTAGGAAGTTGAAGACCGTTGGTATCTTTAATCCTCTGCGAACGCTAGCGACATTGGCCATAGCCGGGTGGAAGGTTGGGGCAAAGCAGAAGCCGATCCTAGCTTCTTCCATGCATTTCGCAACTCCAGATGGCCCTAGGTCGATGACCACTCCTAAGTATTCAAGGACATCCGCCGATCCGCTAAGTGACGAAGAAGCCCTGCCACCATGTTTGCATACGGTTACACCAGCGCCGGCGAGGATCAAGGCGGCGGCAGTCGAGACGTTGATCGTTCCCTTTTTGTCCCCTCCGGTCCCGCAAGTATCGACCACCTCACCGTCGAAGTCGACCTTGGTGGCAAAACTGAGCATCGAATCGGCAAATGCCGACATCTCTTCGATCGTCTCCCCCTTGGTCCTCAGCGCAGCTAGGAAGGCAGACATCTCCATCTCATTGGCCCTTGCGGAAAGTATTTCGAACATCGCTGAATGAGCCCAACCATAGCTGAGATTCTCCCTTTTTGTGAGGGTAAAAATAGTCTCTGGCCAGCCAGGGAAATCAAAATCGATTTGGGGAGAGTCTGAAAGTTCCATAAAAGGAATCTAGTTGTGTAACCTTTGTAAGCCAATCGGTACTCGAGGTTACTTCTAACGGCGCTTCAAACTAGAGCTACGTAATTGTCTAATGGCCAATGAGATCCACCTGGTAGCGACGGTGTTGCACGAACTATCTCTGCTTGAGTCGAGCGCCTAACAAGCTTAGGTGGACTCACCGATAGACATCGTCCCGGCCCCGAGGAGTCAAAAAAGCGACGAATTCACTCAGGAGCCGTAGATTCTCGGGTAGACGACCAGTCGTTTCGGTCCAGGCCGCCACTTTCGGCCTTAGATGGCATAGTAGTATGCACATTTCATCGAGCCGCTGCCTCGTCAGCCCACTGGACGTATCGTCTCGGGATAAGTCGAAAAGCACATTGTCCGTCGTTGCCCAGGTTGGTGCAAGACTCTTGAGGACTCCATTCTCGACGATACTGTTACCTATCTCAAAGCCGGAAACAGATGAGATCAACCAACCCAACTCGATCTGTCGAATGGCGAGCGAGTAAAGGGTCATCGCCGCCTGGCGTCGGGACTCCGCCTCTTCAAACCTTTTGCCGCTTGCCAGTCTTTTAATTTCGCTCACCGTTTTGAGATGTAGCTCTTCGAGAGTCCGTTTCTCAAAAAGGCTGGAAATACTGAATGACGTTTTTGTACGGGTGCCGAGGTTGGTTCCGGCGAAACTTAGGCCAGCGATACAGATTTGAGCCTGGGTTTTTGAGCGAATCGGACCGAGCAACCGGGGAAACTCTTTCGAAACATCCCAGGTCGGGAGGGATTGATCGGCAACAACCCTCAGGGTCGGGTCGTCCTGCAAGAACACGTACTTACTTGGATCTAGATAGACCTTGTTGAAGTGGGGTTTTTGTTTCTGAATGAGCCGAACCTCGGCTACAGCGGCTTCGGTCTCGGTCTTGAAGGAGATGGCTTCAATCGCTGCTACTTGCTTGAGCATTTTTGGAGTCTTGTGTCTGGAGTCACTATGGAAGTAGCTTCGGACCCTCGCCTTTAAGTCGGTGGATTTCCCGATGTAGATGACCTTGCCGTCTGAGTCTTTGAAGAAATATACGCCGGGACGGTGGGGGAGCTTGGTAGACATCCCTAGCTTCGATCCTACCGATGCAAGGTCGATTTTCGAGAGGCGGTATAGCTCGTCGATATGAGTGCATCCGTAGGTTCCAGCCCTCTCAATCAGGACATGTAACAGGTCAACGGTAGCAAGTGCGTCGTCAAAAGCCCGATGTCTTGGCTGATGATCAAGCCTTAAATAGTG
>JAKAPB010000481.1 GCA_021823045.1 Actinomycetes bacterium
ATTCGGCCCCTTGATACCGCTTGGATAAAAACTCCACACCAAAAGAGGAGTTCGAAAAGGGCCTTTAGGAAGTCAGGTACCGATAGACCCTCGGAGTAGTTAGAGACCACCTCAGCGTCCTGGCGATTCATTCCAGGGACCAGAATCGAGGCGAGGCTCCTTCGCCAATCCAAGAACCAATTCACCTAGAATATTCTTCTGAATCTGGGATGTACCAGCATAAATAGTGCCCGCTCTTGCATTTAGAAAGGTTCCTACCCAAGACCAAGAAGAGTTAGCGGCACCCGGTTGATCGGTCTGGAAAGCGCTAGCTGGCCTCCTGCCACTTGGGGTTAGGGCGACGGGTCCTAAAATATCGACCGAGAGCTCAGTTACCCTCTGGTGGTACTCGCTCCAATAAAGCTTAGAAATCGAGGCTTCGGGGCCCGGGGATTTCCCTGAAATAAAACTCGTCAGAGAGCGATAGCCGAGATAGCGCATGATCTCAACCTTTGAATAACACCATGCGAGTCGATCCCTAATAACGGGATCCGCCGCCTTGCCGTTGGATTTTGCCAAAACAAACAACCTATCCAACTCGCTGCGGAACAGAATGGATGCAACCGCCGCCGCCTCGCCCCTCTCAAAGCCAAGTAGCGTCATGGCTACCGCCCATCCACCACCGACGTCTCCAAGGACATTCGTCTTCTCTGTTCTGGCATCGCTGAAAAAGACCTCATTGAACTCGGACTCGCCAGAGATCATCTTGATCGGCCGCACTTCGACGCCTTTCTGGTCCATAGGCACCAGGAGGAACGTTATTCCTTTGTGCTTTGGCTGGGAAGGGTCGGTCCTCGTCAAGACGAAGATCCAGTTGGCCAGGTGACCGGCGGATGTCCAAATCTTCTGACCATTGACCACCCATTCATCGCCGTCTAGCTCGGCCCTGCATCCGAGATTTGCCAGGTCGGATCCGGCATTGGGCTCTGAGTACCCCTGGCACCACTTATCCTCCCCGGAGAGGATCCTCGGCAGGAAGTGCCTCTTCTGTTCGTCGGTACCCCAATGAATAATGGTGTTACCTACCATCTGGATTCCGAACGGATCGTTTGGCCCACCAGTGGGAACACCAGCCAAGGCGAACTCTTCCGCTAAGACAACCTGCTCAAGGGCGCTAAGGCCCGCTCCGCCGTACTCCTTTGGCCAGGAAAGCGCTAGCAGGTTATTTTCATAGAGGGTGTTTCTCCACTCACCTGCGAAAGCAACCGCGTCATCTTTCTGCAGTGATCCGATACCCTTCCAGTTCGCAGGGAGCTTCTCTTCCAAAAAAGCCCGTATCTTGGAACGATAATTATCTGCCTCTGGAGGATAGGTAATGTTCATGGAGTAAAAGCTATCAGTACAAAATCTCCAATGCTTGTCAACTCGTCTCTGAATACCACTCGATCGATCTAGTCGATACACTCGAGTACTTTGAAGCGACCGCCAAAACTTTTAACCCACCACCTTCGACAAATTAAGTTCCAAAACCAGGCTCAGCTGATTAAAGGCCGGCTCTCGAAAATCCGAGAGCGGCAGCGCCAAGAATCGGAGAATTTGAACCGTGACGGGTAGACCTTACCCTAATTGAGGTCGCAAAATCGATGGTATGGTTTGCCCGGGCCACCTCTTGGACTTCATCAATAAATACCTGGCCGAATCCCAGGGCTACTGACCCTGCTAGGAAAAAATCCTCTATGTCGAGTAGCGACGCGACACTAGCGATAGCCCTTCCTATCGCCACCGCGGCTTCATGCTTGATTTCATCACTCGCCTCGCTGGCCAACTTGTGGCTGAATCGCTCGATGGCGAGACCCGAAGCGTGGGCCTCTAAGCACCCCCGGCCACCACAACTACATCGGTTTCCATCAGGGTATACCTGGAGGTGACCGATGTGACCGGCGTTGCCTGACCTCCCCTGAAGGAGCCTGCCTCCCGAGTAGATTCCACCTCCAATACCGGTTGAAACCACCATCGCTACGAAATCGTCTAGTCCGACACCGTAGCCGAACCTCGCCTCTCCTATTGCCAAAGCCTTTGCGTCGTTATCTAAAAATACCTCGACACCAAGCTCAGATCTAAGGCGACTCGCCAGCGGAAAGTGTCTCCAAGCTGGAATATTTAAAGGTGACACCGTAGTCTCATCCATCGGACCGCCACAACCAACGCCGACGAAAGCACCCCTGCCCACTACGTCGATCAGTCCAATTAACGTAGAAAAGGTCTCCTCTGGGTCTTTTGTAGTTGGCGTGGCAACCTTGCGTGAAGTCAAGATCTCCCCGGATACCGAGACCAGCGCCGCCGCCATTTTGGTTCCACCAATGTCTATCGCCAGACAGTCGGTATCCTCGCCGCCACTCAATTTGGCCAACCTCGCCCTAGCCTCCGAGTTCTATAGGGAGCCCCAGAGAAGACTAGCTCTCTCTGCGGAAGCGATTTTTAAGCTTGTTTTGCAGGTCAGCAACCGAACCTTGGACTCCATTAGCCTTCATATTGCTTGAGAGATCTTGCCAGCCGACTCGTCCCATCTTGCGAAGGTTTTCCTCGAAGTATACCGCCGAGCCGAGCATCACTAAAAATCCGAAGATTCCAAGCCAAACCGAAGTCGTAAACGTACCGACGGTAAAAATAAGGCCGAGTACGAAGATCACTCCAGCCCACTTGAGATTCCTCCCAGCATGTCGATAGACGGTTTCAGAACGAACCCTAT
>JAKAPB010000482.1 GCA_021823045.1 Actinomycetes bacterium
TTTTTTTCCACACCGGACGAAGGCACTTTAGGCACTAGTTTCGAAGACGGCCTAGAAAAGCGCCAAGAAGAGAAGAAAAAGGGATTTTATGACCGCGCAGATACTAGATGGGGAAGCCGTCGCTAAGAGCATTAGAGACAGAGTCGCAGGGACCGTCGCCGAACTCGAGGGGAAGAATAAAGGGGTAGGTCTAGGAACCATCCTCGTTGGGGACGATTCTGCCAGCGCCAGATACGTCGAGATGAAGCATAAGGACTGTGCTGAAGTCGGGATCGGTTCTGTCCACGGAAACCTTCCAGCTTCCGCCAGCACAGAGGACGTTCTAGCCAAGGTGCATGAGTTCAATTCGAACCCGGAGGTAGACGCCTACATCGTCCAACTGCCACTTCCAAAAGGAATTGACGAGCAGAAGGTTCTTGCGGCGATCGACCCAGCTAAGGATGCCGACGGACTCCATCCCTTCAACCTTGGGCTATTGGTTATGGGCCGTCCGGGCCCTATAGCGTGTACTCCGGCGGGAATCTTGGAACTACTCGCCTACTACGGTGTGGATCCCTCTGGAAAGCATGTTGCTATCGTCGGACGAGGGCTTACCATTGGAAGGCCACTTGCGTTGCTTTTAAGCTTGAAGAGGCCGGGGTGCAATGCCGCCGTTTCTGTGGTCCACACTGGCGTAAAGAACTCTGATGAGATAACTAGAACGGCTGATATTGTCATCGCTGCGGCCGGGTCACCGGGCGTGATAACTGCGGATTCGATAAAGCCAGGTGCGGTCGTGGTCGGTGCGGGTACTTCGTGGGAGGGTCGGAGGTTGATTTCGGACCTCGACGATTCGGTATATGAGGTAGCTTCTTGGGCGACTCCCAGACTCGGTGGAGTCGGACCGATGACGAGGGCGATGCTCCTCGCAAACACCCTAGAAGCTGCGAAATTGGCATCTTTGAGCTGAGGGATCGCCATCTAAGCCCATCAAAGGGTTTTATTGGCATTCAGCCTAGAGGGCAGTTTTGCAACTATGAACCGCTAATTGACCGGAGCACTAGCCTCGAGAAGCTATTTCGGGTCGTATCGTGAGGTCAGCTAGGACCTGAAACGGTATTGGTGCAAATACTACTCAAGCGGAGGCTGGTTATTAGTTTCCTAGTTTGCCGGTTTCACGTCGCGTGGGGCGGGGCTGATTTCTTGTCAGCCTTCGCCCCATTGTTTATCGAGAAGGCCGCATAATCCAAGTCGACTCTGAGCGATTCGAACTGGTGTCTTTGGAACCGAAGTATGGAAAAAGGCTAAAGGACTCTACCTCGGGTAGATTGTAGGTGGCACTCGACCTGACGGTTGTACGCCGAGTTTCAGCGGTGCGAGATTAGTGACAGGACATTGCATCTATCGACCTTTGCCGCCTTGCTTGACGATGCTCGGTTGGCCACCGTTTTTGATTCGTAATTCGGATCGCGGAGGGATCAGATTTGGACAATTGGCGCCAAGAGGGGAAGACCAGAGTAATGACTGTAATGGACCACCTAAGGGGGCCATGGCCGTCCTTTTCCTTAGAGCTTTGGCCACCGAGGACACCACAGGCCTCTGCGAGGCTGAGCACGGCAATACCGCAACTAGTGGACCTCAAGCCGACATTTGTGTCGATTACCTATGGGGCGGGCGGTTCTACAAGGGAGAGAACCCATGAGTTGGTGGTCGAGTTGGCGAGTACTCAAGGTATTTTGCCCTTCGCCCATCTCTCATGTGCCGCACACAGTGTTGCGGAACTTAGAGAGATCTTGGCGAGATATTTGCGAGCGGGGGTAACAAACATCGTCGCGCTTAGGGGAGATCCTCCGCTAGCTTCGGACCTGCCGCTGCCAGATGGAGAGTTGCTATTTGCTTCACAGCTGGTTGATTTGATTAAAGGCTGCGGTCCCTTTACCGTTGCGGTTGCCGCTCATCCCGAAGGGCACCCTCAATCCAAGGATTTGTCGGAGGATCTGCATCACTTTTGCGAAAAGCTCGACAAGGCTGACTTCGCTATTACGCAGTTTTTTTTTAGGGCGGAAACATATTTTGAATTTATTGACAAAGTCCGAAGCCAGAATATCGATAAGCCTATCCTTCCAGGGATCATTGCCCCTACCTCGATATCTAGCCTGGTCAAAATGTCCGAGCTCTCTGGTGCGGTGATTCCCCAAGCCCTTAGAGACGCCCTTATGGGGGCCTCTTCGGATCCACACACTCTGCGTAAGGTTGGTGTTGAAGCGGCGATCAGTCTTGCGAGGGAACTCTTAGAAGGTGGCGTTCCGGGGATTCACGTATACTCGATGAATTCGACCGCCTCGACCGTAGAAATTCGTGAGGCCATAAAGGAATTTTACCCCTCTGGCCGCGATTCGGCGAGTTGAACCTACAGGCTAAAAATCCTTCGCCGTCACCTGAGTACTTGCGATGAACTGATCTGTCGAGTGAAGTCGATGGATCGCGAGCGCCTTGCCGTAGCGGAGCACTGCTCTGGGGCATGCTCTGGGACTTGATTTATTACGGGTTGGAAATTTGACCAAACTGAACAGCCCGTTTATAACCCAAGACCCAGCTGTTGGTAGGATCGGGGTTATGTCTGAAAAAATAACACAGTCGGCCGACGGGTCCCTTATCGTACCTGACGAGCCTATCATTCCCTTCATCGAGGGAGACGGAACGGGTGTTGATATCTGGCCAGCCGCAAAGGTTGTCTTTGACGCCGC
>JAKAPB010000483.1 GCA_021823045.1 Actinomycetes bacterium
CAATGCCTATGCCAGTGTCTCCGCAGGTCGGGGTATAGAAGCGGTACAACTACGAAATGGCCTTTGCCCGGTTCGATGTCTCCTCCACACCTCGGGCAGACGTAATACTTCCTGGCCTGGTAGGGCTGTATGTAGCGGACTTCCGCTTCAAGTCCGGTCTCTGGGTCCTTTGGGCTATCGTTCGGAGTCTCCACGCGGAGATGATAGTAGCTTCCGTTCTATACGCGGTCTAATCAAATCGAGCCCGGGTGAATAGGTGAGTCCGCTGGCTCAATGGAGGTGATGGCGACGAAGACCTGAGTTAACCGGGGCTTTTTCGTAACCACAAGACGTCTCTATCGGTAGAGAAAACCAATGATGACATAACACGTGCCTGGATCTTCGGTTCAGCGATAGCAATTGCGGGCATTCATATGCCAAGTGAATGGTTAGATGGAACTTCGATCGATGGTGGTTATTCTGCCCTGAGCCGCCCTGAAATACTGGGCTACAAGACTTGGAGCCTCGGTAGTACTATCATTCCTAAGGTGAATTATCAGTATGAAACGATTACTTATGAACTCCTAGATGGGGTTGCGGAGATCTGTTTAAATAGACCAGAGATCAAGAATGCCTTTAACTTGAAGATGTGGTCTGAGTTTTCCGCCGCACTGGATGGCTTCTCTTCGGATAACGACCAGAAGGTTTTGGTTATAACAGGTGCCGGAGGGGCGTTTTGTTCTGGAGCTGAGCTTGGGGACATGATCCCAGGTTCAACTACGCCTCTAAGTTGGATGCGGGGTATCAGTGATATCGCTCTCAAGCTTCATCATCTGCACAAGCCTTGCATCGCAAAAGTTAGGGGTATTGCCGCTGGAGCTGGGGCCAATCTCGCCTTTGGTTGTGACCTCGTCTACGCTTCGGACTCGGCAAGATTCTCAGAGATTTTCGTCAAGCGTGGCCTTTCGGTGGATTTCGGAGGTAGCTGGCTTCTGCCGAGGATGATCGGACTGCATAAGGCAAAAGAGCTCGCCTTCTTCGGCGAAGTCATATCTGCTGAAAAAGCAGAAGAGATGGGCCTACTCAACCGGGTGGTCGCTGATACGGAGTTGGACAACGTGGTATCCGAAGCCGCTAAGGTACTTGCGAACCTGCCTCCAACTGCCCTTTCATTAAACAAGGCGTTGCTGAACGATTCGATGACCCGATCTATGGCGGGGTCGCTGGAAGCTGAATCACAGGCTCAGGTCGTCAATATATCTACCGAGGATTTCAAAGAGGCCATTTCGGCCTTTCTGGAGAAGAGAGCCCCGAAGTTCACCGGCAGGTAACGAGAATAGGCAAGTTAGGAAATAGGCAATTTAGGCCGAGGGACCAGGTTGGAAGATGGCGTCGATCAGCCGTGACCTAGCTGATGTTTGCTCATATTCGCTGTTAGTTTGGCCTCTTTTTTCCTGCCAGTCAGCCAAAGTAATATTCCTAGTGCCGAAACTCCTATCCCCAGTAGCGCTGTCCCGGCGTAATGGAAGTATGCGTAGGTGTAGGTCGCCAGTGCCGACCCGATGGCCCCTCCGATGAAGTATGTCCCCATATATACCGTGGTAATTCTTGCCTGGGCATCGGGAGAGATTCGGTAGATAATCGATTGGTTAGTGATGTGGATTCCCTGTATACCTAGATCGAGCGTCGCAGCGACAATGACTATAGCAACAAGTGAGTTCCTGGCCAAGTACAAGGCAATGAATGAGCCGGCGATAATTGCCCAGCTGGCTGGGGTCGAGATCCGGGCGTATCCTCGGTCAACCGCCCAACCCGCCATTCTCGCCGCCCCGACCCCAGCGAGTCCCGCTATGCCGATGAAGCCGATTTGGACCGTGTTCAAGTTGAAGGGTGCAACCGATAGATAAGGAGCGAGGACCGTCCAAAAGATGCTAAAACCGGCAAAACCGAGGGCGCCGAAGTAGGCTCGCCTTCTCAGAAGCTTTGACTCTAAGAAGGTCCTCGCCGTCGAGGAGAGCAGTTTAGGGTAGGAGATGGTGTGGACTGGTCGGTCGTTCGGCAGTTTTAACCACGCGAAGACCGCTAGGGCGAGTCCCAACAGTGCGGCTGATAGGTAGACGGTTTTGTACCCGGCAATCTCCGCTACCACTCCAGCGGCTGTTCGGGCGAGAAGGATTCCGCTTAGCAGGCCAGCCATCACCTTTGATACGGCGGAGCCCCGCCCCTCGGCGGTCGAGACTGTTGCCGAAAAGGCAACTGCGACTTGTGCCACGATCGAAACAGTGCCGACCAGGAATACAGCGACTTCAAAGATTACAAAGCTTGAGGTGAGGGACTGCAGGAGTGAAATCAACGAGGCCAGTGCCAGCCCGAAGGAGATTAGCTTCCTCTTTGACATACGGTCTGCTAGTGGAACCAGAGTTACCAGGCCTAGCGCATACCCGATCTGGGCCAGAGTTACCAGGGTGCCAATGGTCCTTGGATCTCGAGAGAAGGAGCGAGAAATTACATATAGGAGTGGTTGGAGATAATAGGTGTTAGCGACTGACACTCCGGCAATGATCGCCAATAGATAAAGAGTAAATTTCGAGTCGCTTTCAAGCTTCACCAAGAGATCTTCTTTCTTTCCTATACCAAATTAGAACCCCCATCCTTTTGTCGCGCTCGTCTCGTCGTCGGGTGCTAATGGCTGATAGCATCTTGGCGTTGAGTTATTCAGCGTATTAGGAGGAGTTCCTTGTCCG
>JAKAPB010000484.1 GCA_021823045.1 Actinomycetes bacterium
AGTAGGTCAGATAAATGCCGATTCGCTAACTCCGCGCTATGCACTTGGACAGCTGGGAAAGGGCTTTTCGGATTTCGCCGCCGCAATCGGAATCTTCGGCATATTTGCGACCATCCTCGTACTAGTCGTCAACTTTGCCCAGATAGGTTTTTCCCTCAACCTCAGTCTGTTAATTCCTAAGTTCTCGAAGTTAAAGCCGAGCAGTTACTTCAAGAAGGTATTCTCGCCAACCGGGATGATGGAGACCGGGAAGTCGGTCCTGAAGATGGTGGTGATCCTCTTTGTTGCCTATCTAATCCTCGCAAGTAAGATCAAGGAACTATCTTCCGGGCAGCTTTCGATGTATGACTCGGTGACCATGGCGACCTCAGGTGCGATGTCACTCTTGAGGACCGTGTCACTCTTCGGATTGATCCTAGGACTGATAGATTTCGGTCGCCAAAAGCGGATATTGACTAAGAGCTTGATGATGTCCAAGCAGGAGGTGAAGGACGAATCACGGCAATCGGAGGGCGACCCAACGGTAAAGGGTCGTATTCGGTCGATGCAGATAAAGCTGGCCAGGCGGAGGATGATGACATCGGTCAAGAAGGCCGACGTCGTTGTGGTCAACCCCACCCATTACGCAGTGGCAATCTCCTACGACCCAAAGAGGTCACCGGCTCCGATTATCGTCGCAAAGGGGGCGGGCTTTGTCGCCTTAGCGATCAAGAAGGAGGCCGCTAAGTGGAGCGTGCCGGTCGTCAGGGATCCGATTCTTGCAAGGGCACTCCATCGTTCGTGTGAACTCGGCACCCAAATCCCCCCACAGTTCTTCTTGGCGGTGGCCAAGCTGCTGGCCTTTGTATATTCGCTCGGTGGCTCGGCACGCTATTACGAGACGAGTCACTCGACCAAGAGGGACGACCTCGGAGATATCCCTGATGAGATCCTCGTATAGTGCGAATGAGATAAGGGACCTGGCTACGCTCTGCCGAGGGCAACGATGGATTCCTTCGTGAGAGTCAATACAGAAAGCCCTCCGGTCTCCTCGACACGGTAAGACTGGCGATCTTCGATGGCTCGGCGGAGCTAGCGGAAGATCTCAGATAGGGCGAAGCCTGGGCAGTGCTTCGGAGTGGCACCAGAGGGCCTTTGGGAAAAGAATTCATATTCTGAGATGGTTCTGAGCAAATTGGCTTAGGACCCCGGCCTTTCTTAGTCGACCACCTTAAGTATCGATATTAAAGTACCGAAAAATATTGATATTTCATTGAAGGTCGTGCCTGAGTTTTGATGTGTCTCTTCACTATGTGGATCTGTGCGGAGTTTCTCTTCGGCAGTAGTAGTGCGGTTGGCTAATGAGAAGGGGCCAGGCACGTAGACGGGGGACGATGGCATGGAGGCTGAAGGCGAGCAAGCTCGAGGCGTTTCTGAACGTCTGATAAGGCGCCTTATTGCTAACCTTGCGCACCCGCCTATTTCTGATCGCAGATTTTGGAATGCCCAGGTCATGGTGGTCGGGGTATTTATCATCCATCTCGTATTCGACTTTGCCCAAGATCACTCGGCACTCTCTATCCCGGGCTTTGTCTGGATTCTTCTGCTCTTTGTTCCGGTCACTTATGGTGGTACGATTTTCGGCTCAGTTGGATCCTTAGGTACCGCGCTGCTCGGTATCGTGATATTGCTCCCTTCCGAGTTACTTCTTAGCCACACACCCCTCGAGCTGTGGGGGGCCTGGAGCATCTTTGCTACCGTGTTAGTCACCTCGGTCCTCCTCGGGTACCGTTTCGAACAGGAGCATAGCCTCTCCCGGGAGCTGCTAAAAGCTGAGAAAGATCGGGTTGTCGACTATTTCGAGGGCCATCCGCTCTCCTGGCAACACCTCTTCGAAGAGCTACCCTACGGCATCGCACTAATAGACCCCAAGGGTCTCATTAGATACGTCAATGAGCGACTTGAAATACTCTCTGGCTATCGCAATTCAGCCCTCATCGATCAGAGCGTGGAAGTTTTGGTGCCGCCGGCAGCCCGTGCCGCTCACGTCGGCCTGCGAGAGCACTTTATGGCGGCATCGATGATCCGACAACACGGGTCCAATTTAAACCTTACGTTGCTTCGTCACGATAGCGTCGAACTGCCGGTCGATATCGGACTGGCACCCTTCCCTTTTGATGGTGAGGTCTGGACCGTAGCGATGATTCGCGACGATACTCCGAGGGCTCTAGCCGAAAAGGCACGCAGTGCGGCAGAGAAATACGCATTAGATGTGGAAACCATAGCTGGCCAGGAGCTAGCTAGGAGCGAACGACGCTTTCGGTTGGCTTTCGAAAACAATACCGCTGGAATGGCTATCGCAGATGTGGATGGTCGCCTGTTAGATGCAAATCGCACCTACTGCGAGATGCTCGGTTATTCAAAAGGCGAGTTGCTCAAATTTCACATTGTGGATATTACCCATCCCGGAGACCGTTCGTTGAGCAAGGAGATGAATCGCCGTCTGGTGTCAGGGGAAGTAGATAGGGCGAAATACTCCAAGCGGTATATTCACAAAGACGGTCATGTGGTCTATGGAGAGATCCTGACTGGAATTATCAAGAGCGACGATCACTCCCCGTCCTATACTGTGGCATCAGTTCGAGATATTACCGAAGAACGAACGCTAACCGCTCAGTTGTCTCATCAACAGCTACACGATCCCCTGACCGGCCTGCCGAACAGGGTACTACTCAAAGAT
>JAKAPB010000485.1 GCA_021823045.1 Actinomycetes bacterium
AAGGGGCACCTCGATCTGGCTGCATCCGAAATCGGAGTCGGGTTGATCAAAAGGAGGTGCTTGGCCAATACACTGCGGGTCGAGTTCGCTACAACTTTGGAGTTTCAAGCCGACTAGTCATCTTCGGCCACATCACTAGCGAGGTCGTGAGCTCTGCAGTTTGCAGATGACCTATCCGAGCGGCAATAATTGCCATTTGGAAGCCATACCCGAGGCGAGGCTCACAAGTCATTCCAACTTCTACCGCAACGACTTCAATTCTCGAGCCTAAAACTCAAGCTTCAAGCTCAAGTTGAGTGGACAAGACGGCGGCCTTACAAAAACCTGCACACTTCATGCGGTTTCATGCGGTCGTTGGTCTCCTCGAATACGTTAGGGCCACTTCTAGCGCCTTGCTCTGTACGCAGTTCTCCACGAACTCGCCCCAATCTATAGCAGTCACTTCCCAGGTGAGTATCTATCGGGGAATCTCGACCCTCGGTTCGAGCTCCGAAATGGATATTTCGCTACCCGATGCGAAGAGCTTGACCGACCCGGCCCCCTCGGTTCGCCAAACTCCATTTCCCTCTCTTATCAGAGCCGTCCTCTCGTCCACTCCGGCAACGACGATTCCGCCTGAGGCCAAAGAGACCGTACGCTGTTCCTTGGACTTATCCCACGTATCGAAGTGAGGCACGAAAGCCATCTTTCTGATCAGGCCGAGGCCGAGTGTCAAAGCTCCGCCACGGGGATCTGACATCGGGTCGGTGAGAACCATGCCGCCGGCGGAACTTCCGGCTAGTACCGCTCCCTTGAGCCAGGCCTCCTTTATGGCCGCAAGCGCCGGGGTAGCTTTGAGAACCGACCTCAGGTGCATAGGAGAACCACCAGATAGGTAGATGAATTTCGCACCTTTGATCTTGGCGATGAGCTCTTCATTGAAGGCATCCGGCCTGCTCAGGATCATAACCCCCTCTACTTCGACGCCCAGGTCTTTGAAGTATTTCGTCGCCCATTCGATGGACCTTTGGGGAAATTCGTAAGCCGCCGCCGTAGGTAGTACCACGACCTTCTCGGTCTTCGCTGCTTCAATTAATTGTCCATCGAAGCTACACCCTTCGTTCCACTCTGCCCCGCCGACGAGGGCTAATGGACCCGGCGACAACTTTGACCTCTGTGACATCTGGCACCCTTTTATTCAATAGAGGCTATGACCCTACTAGATCCTGGCCTAAATAAAACCATCCAACGAGCGAGGCACTCTTGGTCTACTTCCGGATCGACCTCCGGCGAGTCGACGTGCACTATAAATTCGATAGACCTTTGGACACTACGTTACTCGACTAGGTCTCGGGGGACCTTCAAAGACGTTCCAAATTGCACCGCTATATGCCCCCGGCCTTACATACCGGTTCTCCGGCGCACGCGGTACAGAAGCACAAACCGCTCGCTAAATTGCTAGCTTTCGACGACGTCCTGAAGTCTTTCGACTTCGACTCCAATTTCTTCCAGCCAACCTAGAGCGCTTTCAAGATTGGCATTCTCTCCGTCTAGTTCACAGACGATCCAACCTATCGAGTCTTCTACCGACGCACGCCTGATGTTGGCCGAAACGTCGAAGACCTTGGCGAGTTCAAAGACCACCGGCCTCTTCACTAAATTATCCTTATACAGCAACTTCACTCTCATCTGAGCCACAGTTCCTCCTACTCGCTCCACTTGACAAGTAGGGCATCGTTGAGGCTACCGGAACGAAATCCCCGTGGATCTACGGTGAGGTTAGCGTATCCGAGCTTGGCGAATTCCCCCTCAACCTCATCTAGCACCGCCGTCAGGCGCTTAATATCGGCGAGTGGAACTTCGACCTTTGCACAGTCGCCGAAGTGCCTCACCCGATTAATCCCAAAGCCATACTCCTTCAGTATTGCCTCTGCCATCTCGATCCTTTCGAGGGACTCTACGGTCACGCGAGTACCATAGGGCAGGCGAGACGAAAGGCACGGGGCCGCCGGTTTGTTCCAAACCTCGATACCAAGTGCGAGCGAAATCTCTCTGACTTCACGCTTTGTAATTTCTGCCTGAACAAATGGAAATACTGCGCCTTGGCTCTTTGCGGCTTCCTGCCCGGGCCTGTAATCCGACAGATCATCCAGGTTGACACCGAGGACCACTTTGGCGTCGCGTTCCAGTGCCAAGGGGGAGAGGGCGTCCATCAACGAAGACTTACAGTAAAAGCAACGGAGTGAGTCATTACGCAAGTAGCGTTCGTCGTCGAACTCACCAGAGAGCACCTCTTGGAAGTTCAGTCCCCAATCGGCGGCAAATTCTTCTGCCCGAGACCTCTCTTCCCGAGCCAAAGAGGCGGAGACCGAGGTCACCACCAAGGTATTGTCACTACCTAGCACCTTGGTACAGAGCACCGCCAAGAGCGAGGAATCGACGCCGCCTGAATAGGCCACCACCACCCTTTTCAGGTCGCTAATCGCCCTTTGAAGCCTTCCAAAAGCCAGCTGGGTTCCCCTTGACGACTCCAAAGTCTCTAAATCATTTTTGTCGGAGAGGTAAAGTAGTTCTTGATCCATCATCTCAAAGGTTATGCGCAGGCCGACGCCCGCCTACCTTTCTATCTGCTCGGCTAGCTGTTCCGGTTCAAGCAAGACCCCCATATAGAACTTGCCAAACTCGGCATACACCGCCGAAGCCTCGTCGTAGCGCATGGTGTAGACGACCGCTTTT
>JAKAPB010000013.1 GCA_021823045.1 Actinomycetes bacterium
TCGCACTCACGGCGTTTAGCTCCTCGATTAGCCTCGGGAGGATCTTGTGGAGGTCGCCAACGACCGCGTAATCGGCCAAAGACATAATCGGCGCATCCCTATCCTGGTTAATGGCAAGGATCCACTTGGCAGATCGGCAACCTGCCATGTGCTGTATCGCACCGCTGATTCCGCAGGCGATGTATAGCTCTGGCGCAATCTTCGTTCCTGTCTGTCCAATCTGATCCTTGTGTGGCCTCCAGCCGAGACCGGTGACAACTCTCGAGACGCCGACTGCGGCTCCGAGAATTCCGGCGAGTTCGTCAAGAACCTTAAATCCTTCAGGACTTCCGACCCCCCTACCGCCACCGATCACTATGCGTGAATCTGATAGTGACACACCGTCTCCAACGGGCAGCAGCACCTCGGTAACCGCATCGCGCAACTCAGCTTCGCCAACTTCGAACGACAGTTGTAAAAGCTTAACTTCGGTCTCCTTGGACCCCGAGGGAGCTGCCACATCGGACTGAGCCACCGAGAAAACCGCTACCGACTCATCGGAAACGAAGGCATCCTCAATTATGCTTCCAGCCCAACGAAGTCTAGAAACCTGGTAGCCAGCGGCCACCGTAACGTTGAGGCAGTTAGCCAAGAATGGGGCTTCGAGCTTTGCAGAAGCCCTCGCCAAGACCTCGGTTGACCTATCAGTCGAACCTCCAAGAATGATCTTCGCTCCCGATTCATCCCCGGCGGCAATTACAGCCTTCGCCCAGCCAGCTGGGGCAAAAGGCGTCAACTTCGAGTCTGACGCCAAATACAGCGAGGAGACACCGAAACTGCCAAGCTCCTTGAGCACCGAGTCTGAGGCCTCGCCTATCGCTACACACGCCAACGAAAAACCGGTTTCACCAGCGAGCTTTGCGCCAAGTGAAACTGCCGATAGCGAAGCGTCAACCACCTTGTCCTCGGATATCTCCACTAGACATAGGATCATCTCGCCACCACCCCCAGCTCCTTTAGCACTTCGACTATCTTTCCAACCGCGTCCGGTCCCTCTCCCAACAAGACCCCCCCAGTGCGATCCTCCACCGGAAGGCGAAGTTGCACCATCTTGGTCGGATCGCCCTTTTCTTGGGGACTTTCCTTCTTGATCGGCTTACTCTTGGCCTTCAACCGTCCGGGAAGCGAAGGATAGCGGGGTAAGTTAAGCCCCTCTTTCACCGTCAGCACGGCTGGCAGGGAGACCCTCGTCAACTCAATGGTCGAACCGCTCTCCCGTCGGGCTACCAACTCACCATCTAATACTTCGATCCCCTTTACCCCGGTTACCAGGGGAAGGTCGAGCGCGTTGGCAACTCTAATTCCAACCTGGAAATCTCCACTATCTGGCGCTTCGTTGCCAAAGAGAATCAGGTCGGGAGGGTCTCCGTTGGAGCGCATCTCTTCAACGACCTTCACAATAGCCAAAGCCGTCGAGATTGGACCCCATTCGGCTCCGCTATTGTCCAAGAGAATCGCGTCTGCGACTCCTAAAGACATTGCGAACTGCAACTGCTCGACCGAATCAGGGTGTCCAAGGGTTAGGACCGTGGCCGAACCGCCGAACTTCTCGACGAGTCGGACGGCCTCCTCGACGGCACACTCCTCGTGCGGCCCAATCGTAAAGCCCAGGAACTTCGTATCAATCGCTAGCTTGTCTTCGGTCAGCGTCAGTTTGCCGCCAGCCTGAGGAACTCGCTTTATACAGACCAATATGCGCATCGACCTAGCCCTTTAGCCGCTCGTTGGTCGGATCGAAGATCGAACCATTGCCTGCCACTGCGACGGTAGCTGGGTAGAGGTGACCCATGCACTGCACTGCGAACGCATTTCCCTCGACCGCTAGTTCATATGGGAGATAACCAAGACCAAGGTGCGATCCGACGGATGGTCCAGAACCAGCACTAGTCAGATAGGAGGGTCGCCCTTTGGAGTCGGAGATCCTCTCTCCGTCAGTGGTCAAAATCACCTCGTTGCCGAGTGGGAATCGCCTCGGATCTCCGGCGGCTCCGTCCAAAGCCTCAGCTCCGATGGTGAAGGTACAAAGCAATGCGACCGGATTCTTGGTCCGATGCGACAAGTGCGCGCGCTTGCCGACGAAGTCTTCCTTCTTGACCGTCTTCCTGCTCATCCCGGTCTCGAGGAGGTTGTACTCGGGGGTCAGCTCGTTACCGTAGGCCCGGTAGCCCTTCTCTATCCTCGCTGTGGTGCCGTAGACCCCGATACCAACCGGCACCAAGCCAAATTCAGACCCAGCCTCGAATAAGAGATCCCAGACATGTGCGCCTTGGTCCGAAGTAACATAAAGCTCCCAACCAAGCTCGCCGACGTAGGAGATCCTGGAGGCGAGTACCTCGGTATTGCCGATGGTAATGTTCTTGCAGGTTCCGTAGCGAAACCCAGCACCACTCACATCGTCGGTCGTCAGCTTTGCCATCAGATCTCTAGCTTTTGGACCCCATACACCCATCGTCGTGAGTGCCGCAGTTGCATCATAGAGAACCGCGGAGCCATCTTCTGGCAGGTGATCTGTGAACCACTTCTTGTCCATCAACCCCACTCCACCACCGGTTACGATGCGGAAATGCTCGGTTCCCAGTCTCATGATCGTCAGGTCGGCCTTAAAACAGCCCTCTTCGTCGAGTATCGGAGTGTAGACAACCCTTCCAACCGCGACGTTCATCTGAGCTACCGCCATATGCTGCAAGTACGAGAGCGCACCCGCACCAATCACGTCGAATATTGCGAAGGACGAGAGGTCAACGAGACCTACGCTTTCTCTCATTGCTAGGTGCTCAGCGTCGATAATCGGCGACCACCAACGCGAATCCCATTCACTGGTCCTCTCGGCGATCGAGCCCTTGTACTTCTCCAACAAAGCGGCATTCGACTCATACCACTGTGGTCTCTCCCATCCAGCTGCTTCGAAGTAGACCGCTCCGAGGGCCGAGGTCCTCTGGTGCATCGGAGAGAGCCGCACATTTCTGCTCGAAGCGTACTGCTCGGCTGGGTGAACTATTCCATATGTCTTGTTGAAGAGTTCCTCTGCCCTCAACTTAACGTGGAGCTTGGACTTCTGGTGTGGATAGAAACGAGCTATATCGGTCTCGTGGATATCGATCTCGCTTTGCCCGATCGTCATCCACTCGGCCACCGCCCTGGCAATTCCGGGGGCCTCTTTAATCCAGCTCGCCGCTACCGACCAGAGACCCTTGACTTCTGGGGTCTCACCTAGCACTGGATGACCGTCAGGAGTGAGGGAGATCAGCCCATTTATCGCGTGGCGTACCCCTGCCTTCTCATCCCCCAATAGCTCCGGCATCAACTGAAGTGCATCTTGGAGCTGAGGATCGAAGTCCTCTTGGGTAAAGGGGAGTTCGGTCGGCGAGAAGGCCGACTCTTCGATCGATGGGATCTCCTCAGGCTGCAATGTGATCGGCCGGTGGGCGTAGGACCCAACCTCGATGTCTCCGCCGTGCTGTCTTTCGTACATCCCGGTATCCATGTCACGCACGATGGGATAGGTAATCTCGCCTACGGTATCTGCAAACAGCGCAATTGGTCCGACGCTGATCATCTGGTGGACGGTTGGAATGAGCGGGATATTTGCTCCTGCCATCTTCGCAATCTTCGGGCTCCACACGCCACAGCAAATTGCAACTTTGTCGGCGAAGATCTCCTGACCATCCAGGGTGACGACCGACTTGACTGCACCGTTCTCTACTTTGATATCGCCGACCTCGGTGCCGCCGACTACGGTTAAAGCTCCGAGTCGCTGTGCCTCTTCACGCATCAGAGTTCCGGCACGCAACGAGTCCACGACGCCTACGGACGGGAAGTAGACTCCTCCGATGATCACCGACTCATCGATGTAAGGAACAAGTTTCTTTATATCTTCTGGGGTAACTCGTTGCGCTTCCTCACCCCACGCTAGGGCGGATACCATCCTGCGCTCAAGCTCTTGCATCCGCTCCTGAGTCCGAGCGACCTCTAGGCCACCGCTTTGGGTAAAGACTCCGAGTTCTTTGTATTGCCTAACGCTGTCCTGGGTTAGCCGAGTCATCATCTTCGAATGCTCGATCGGATAGATGAAGTTAGAAGCGTGTCCCGTAGATCCACCTGGATTAGGAAGTGGCCCCTTGTCAATCAACACAATCCGCTGGACACCTAGCTTCGCCAAGTGATACGCGAAACTATTTCCAACGATTCCCGCACCGATGATAACGACATCGGCCCTCTCAGGTAGTCCGCTCATTTAGATCGTTACCCCTCTCTTACCTATCTGATCTGCCACTAATATATCACTCTTCAGCACAGGATCTGTGCCTTAATTCACACAAAAAAATAACTATTGAAAAAATGATTGATAATCGTTCAGCTAGTCGATTCCCGTCGCCGAGGCTCGGTCTAAAATCGACCTCGCTCCTCTTAACGGAAACCTTCCCAATCAAACCCTTACTTGCCCTTTATGGGTTAACTCGCAACGAAACGTTAAATCTCCCCTCCGGGCCAGAGCAGCCATGAGCTTGCAATTAACTCCGTTTATCCGAGCACTGGCATTCCGATACGGTTGATCCGAAGCATCCTCTCATGACTGTCCATGCTGATAAAACGGAACTTTGATCGGCGACAATGGAGTGTTACCCAATATCAGGTCCGCAGCCTTCTCAGCGATCATCATTACCGGGGCATAGATATTTCCGTTGGTCACGAAAGGCATCACCGAGGCGTCGGCGACGCGGAGCCCCTCGATCCCGTGGACCTTCATCGTCTCTGGATCAACAACTGCCATCTCATCCACACCCATCTTGGCGGTGCAAGACGGATGCAATGCGGTCTCCGCATCCTTTCGAACCCAGTTCAGGATCTCCTCATCGGTCTCGACTGAAGGGCCAGGCGACAATTCGCCATCGTCGAAGCTCGCGAAGGCTGGCTGTGCAAGGACCTCGCGAGCCGTACGGATTGCTTCGACCCACTCCCTGCGATCCTGATCCGTGGATAGGTAATTAAAACGGAGTGCGGGATGAAGAGTCGGGTCCTTAGACTTGACCATCACCGAGCCACGAGCGTCCGAGTTCATTGGGCCGATATGCACTTGATATCCATGACCCTTAGATGGCGCAGAACCGTCGTAGCGGATGGCAATGGGCAAAAAGTGAAACATCAGGTTCGGGTAGGAGACGTCTTCGTTCGACCGGGCAAATCCCCCCGCTTCGAAGTGGTTAGTTGCCCCAGGTCCGCTCCGCATAAACAGCCACTGAAATCCGACCCAGGGCCTATTTCGCCACAATTGGGCGGGTGCGACAGAAACCGGAAGCTTGCACGAGTGCTGAATGTAGACCTCAAGATGGTCCTGTAGGTTCTGCCCCACACCAGCCAGGTCTTCGACCACGCCTATACCCAACGACTTCAGGTGCGAAGCGGGGCCTACTCCGGAGAGTTGGAGGAGTTGTGGCGTGTTGATCGCTCCACCCGAGAGAATTACCTCTTTAGATCTAGCTATCTGCACAGGGCCCTTCCCGACCCTATATTCAACTCCAACGGCCCTGGTTCCTTCGAAAATAACACGATTTACAAAGGCTCGGGTCTCGACTTTAAGATTCGGCCTGCCCATCACGGGGTGGAGGTAGGCACGCGCTGCGCTCAAACGTCTTCCGCGGGAAATATTTCGGTCAAATGGAGCGAAACCCTCCTGGCGGTACCCGTTGACATCCTTGGTCAACTGGTAGCCCGCCTGCTGAACGGCTTCAAAAAATGCACCAAATAGAGGGCTCGTGGCTGGTCCCCTCTCGAGAATTAGTGGACCATATCCACCCCGATATTCGTCAGCTCCGGCTCGACAAGTCTCCATCTTCTTGAAATAAGGCAAACAGTGTGCGTAGTCCCAGCCCTCCAGGCCTGGTTCTTTCGACCACTTCTCGTAATCCATCGGGTTCCCCCGCTGAAATATCATGCCATTAATGCTTGATGACCCGCCGAGAACCTTGCCTCGAGCATGATAGACCTTCCTGCCATTCAGCTCAGGCTCGGGCTCGGACTCGTAGCGCCAATCATAAAACTTGCTGCCAATAGGAAATGCCAGGGCCGCTGGCATATGTATAAAGACGTCCCACGAAAAGTCCATCCGTCCCGCTTCGAGGACCAATACCTGATTAGACTTTTCCGAACTAAGCCGATTCCCAAGGACGCTCCCGGCAGAACCACCTCCGACGACAATGAAATCGTAGGTTGAAGTACTCAACTAAACCTCCTCGCTAATAGCCCACCGACTACTAAACCGATGAACCAAAGGAACATGGCCCTCACTCGGAGAACCTAGAGCCTATGGATTTGATCTGGCATCTGTTAGCTACCACCAATGGGTGAAATTTCAAAACTAAAAGCAGAGGTTCTGTCTTACTCTGCCGACGGCCTGCGAGGCTGGTAGCCCAAGGGAGAACTACCATCCTCGCAAAGTCGCTCTGGTTGGATTCAAAAACTACCGCTTGGCTCCCTAAGAGAGTCCGACGATCTCGCCACTTTCGTCGATATCGATTCTTTCGGCTGCGGGATGCCTTGAAAATCCGGGCATGGTCCGCATCTCACCGGCGATTGCATAGATAAATCCAGCACCTGCCGATGCCCGGACCTCCCTAACTGGTAATCTCCAGCCAGTTGGAGCGCCCTTGAGTGTCGGGTCAGAGGAGATCGAGAGATGGGTCTTTGCAATACAGAGCGAGAACTCTCCGAATCCGTTTTGCTCCGCCGCGTCGAGTTGCTTATTGGCCAAAGGACTGTAGTCGACCCCCTCGGCTCCATAGATCTCCTTAGCGATAACGTCAATCTTCTCTCGAAGTGGGGCCTCGCTAGGATAGAGGACCTTGAAACTGTTGGGCCGATCTGCGGCTTGCGCTACAGCCTCGGCGAGTTCTACTGCACCCTTTCCACCATCGACGAAATGGGTGCACACCGCAGTGCTGGCACCCATCGACTCAGCTATCTCTCGAATCGCCTTGTGCTCCGAGGCGTAATCTGATGGAAATGAGTTGATTGCGACGACAGCAGGGACTCCATGCTTGCGCACGTTTTCCAGCTGCTTACGTAGGTTTTCTCCACCGATTCTCACTTCGTCTGGATTCTCCGCAAGTAGCGCTTCGGGCAGATCCCTACCTGGAACGATCTTATGGTTATTCGAGTGAGCCTTGAGGGCACGAACGGTGGTGACGACAACCGCGGCGTCTGGAGAAAGTCCGGAAGTGCGGCACTTGATATTAAAGAACCTCTCGGCACCCATATCTGCCCCGAATCCAGACTCGGTTACCAAGTAGTCGCCGCCGTAGATGCCGATCATGTCTGCCAGTACTGAGGAATTGCCCGTCGCAATATTTCCGAACGGTCCTGCGTGCACCAAGGCTGGTGTCCCTTCGAGAGTCTGAAGGAGATTCGGCTTAATCGCCTCCTTCATCAAAACGGTCATCGCACCCGCAGCGTGGAGATCTTCGGCCGTTATCGCCTCACCCTTGTCCGTGTAACCTACGACGATTCGACCGAGCCGTTGGCGCAGATCCTGGAGCGATGTCGTCAACCCCAAAATAGCCATGACCTCCGAGGCGGCGGTAATGTCAAAGCCGGTTTGGCGCGGCACTCCATCTTGTTGCGTCCCCAGCCCTACGACGAGGTTCCTTAGCACTCGGTCATTCACGTCCAAAACCCTGCGCCAGCTCACATTGTGGAGGTCTATACCCAGTTCGTTTCCAAAGTAGACGTGATTGTCGAGCATGGCAGAACAGAGGTTATGGGCGGCGGTTACCGCGTGACCATCACCAGTTAAATGCAAATTTAGCGATTCGAAGGGAATCACCTGGGAATAGCCGCCCCCGGCGGCCCCACCTTTGATTCCAAAGGTGGGGCCCATCGAAGCCTGGCGAATTGATATCGTAGCCTTCTTGCCGATATGGCCGAAGGCCTGTCCAAGCCCAACGGTGGTTGTGGTCTTTCCCTCTCCTAGCGGAGTCGGAGTAATAGCCGTGACGACTACGTACTTGGCCTTTGGACGATCCTTGACCAGATCCAGCGCTTCTAGGCGGATCTTGGCTACATGCGGGCCATAGAGATCGAGCATCGAGGCGGGAATTCCCATGCCCTCTGCGATCTCCACAATTGGCTTGATGTCGGCTGACCTTGCGATCTCTAAGGCCGTAAGACTCCGTTCAGATTTTTCCATATACCCCCCTTTGTCACCCTGGGCCAACTTCTCAGCCCAAGGCACCAACACTTGCTTCAAATCGGTCAGACCGACCCGCGGTCCCGTCTGACCTTAGATCTGATCTTGATCTAGTATATCAGTTATGCTACGGCTGAAGTGCAAAACTTTGGTTAGTAATGAAGTTACGATTATACAATGGAGACAAATTCACAAAAGTTGGTAGAACTGAAGAACGAACTCAGGAAAGAGTTCTCCCAACGACGCAGCTCGATATCAGAAAATGATCGAGAAACGAGATCTAACCGAATGACGATGCGCCTCTTGAACCTCAAAGAAGTCCTTGATGCGACGAACATACTCGTCTACTGGTCCTTCGGCAGCGAAGCCCCGACCAGGACGTTAATCAAAGAGCTATCACTTAGAAATAAACAGATCCTCCTCCCCTACATAGAATACAACAAGATGCATGCCGGCAGATTTTATTCGGTCGAGTCACTCGCAAACACAACTTACGGCCCGCTCGAACCTGCCGAAAGGATCCCAACTGATCCATCTACTGTGCAAGTCATTGTCGTACCCGGCCTCGCTTTCGATCGCAATGGCTTTCGGCTCGGCTATGGCAGAGGCTTCTATGACAGCTATCTGAGCAATCTCAGAGACACCTCCACCACGATTGGGTTCTGCTTCGCCACCCAGGTCGCCGAAGACGTACCCACCGAGCCACACGATGTTGCACTAGACATTTTGGTTACGGATCAGGAGGTAATCAGGATCGCCTCCCGATCTCACCGAGACTAGGCAAGTCGTCAGTCGCCCAACTCCTTGCGGCGTCTTGAGACGTAATCCTCGAGTTCCGCTCGTATTGCACTGTCCATTGGGGGCTCAACGTACGATTCGAGGGTCTTCTCCGCTATCTCACCCGCCCGAACGGCCGCGTCCTTCTTCCCTTCACGCGTCCAGCGGTCGTAGTTCTGTGACGAGGACAAAAGTGGCCGATAGAAGCAGGTTCTAAAGTGCTCCATCGTATGTTCGGCACCGAGGAAGTGCCCTCCGTGTCCGACTTCGACGTGGGCTCCGAAAGCAAAAGACTCTTCATCAAATTCAACCGGCGTAAACTCATGCTTGAGCATCCTGAGGATCTCGATATCGATTACGAACTTCTCGACCGAGGCTACGAGTCCGCCCTCTAGCCAACCAGCTGCGTGCATGACCCAGTTCGCACCGGCCAGAAAAGTCGGCATCATGGTCATGAGCGCTTCGTAGCCGGCCTGGGCATCTGGGACCTGGCTAGAGGTAAGTCCGCCGCCGGAGCGCCAAGGTAGTCCCAGGTGACGCGCTATTTGTCCGGTACACAGTAGTCCTACCGCAGATTCTGGGGTGCCGAAGCAAGGCGAACCGGATTGCATGTCTATGTTTGACAAGAAAGAGCCAAACACCACCGGAACTCCCGGCCTTATCAGCTGAGAGAGTGTAATTCCAGACAGCGCTTCTGCCATCTGTTGGGCGAGGGTAGCCGGAATACTAACCGGAGACATCGCTCCCATCAGCAAAAAAGGCGTAAGAACGACCGGCTGGTTTGCCCTGGAGTACTCGAATTGTGCCTCGAGCATTCTGGTGTCCCAACGAAGCGGCGAGTTGCAGTTGATGAGAGATAGAGTCGCCGGTGTCTTCTCCAGGGTCTCACGTCCGCCGAAGGCAATCTCACTCATGGCAATTGTGTCCTTGGCATTTACCCCGGACACCACGTTTCCCATATAGATCTTGTCGGTCAGTGTCAGCTGGGCGAACAGCATGTCGAGGTGTCTCGAATCGAATGGTGCATCATTGGGCTCGCAGATGACTCCTCCTGCCGAATCCAGCTCAGGGAAGGATTGCGAGAGCTTAGTCAAAGTACGGAAGTTTTCTAGTGTCGCGTCCCCGCGGTGATCACCTTGCCTAAAAAAAGGCGGACCGTATACTGCGCCAAAGACCATATTGTCATCGCCGATGCGAACAGAGTTCTTCGGGTTTCTTGCCTGGAGCTCGAAATTATGCGGAGCCTTCGCTACCTGCTCTAATATAAACTCGGGGTCAAATTTAACAAGATTGCCCTCGACCTTTTGGCCAGCGGCTTTAAAAAGTGCCAGCGCCTCATCGTGAACGAACTCCACTCCGATTTCACTGACTATCCGCTTCCATCCTCTGTCGAGCGCCGCCAACGCATCTTCGGAGAGAATCTCATACTTCGGCATCTTGTTTACGAACATTCCGACCTCCCGCCGTCCGTAGCTGACGGCACTTCGCCTTCATAAAACTTCCGACCCCCCAACAGTGTCGTAGTCTGGATACTACAACACATTCTTGGAACTGTCATCCCGTATTATGAAATAGTCTTGCTACGTTCCAGCTAGATAAGCTATTTCTTTCGACTCTAATTTGACGACTCCGGCAATAGTTTGCTAGCTCGCAAGCAGATACGCCAGTTGGCAGCCATCTGTGGAGCGACCGTAGATGGCAAAAACTCCGACGTTCAAGTTGGGCTCTGCGCTCGATTGAACAAGGTTCAAGCCCAATCCCGGTCCGAAAGGGCGGGGTAAAGCGACCTTACGTCACACCATCGAGGTAAAACAGAACTATGAGCATCACTGAACGCCTTCACCCAGACAAAGAACACGCCTGCGACCGAAACTGCTCAGACGCTCGCTACTTTTGGAACATAGCACTCGAACGACACAATTTCCGCAAGCAAGGACGGCAATCCATTTTCGTCTATGACTGACAAAAATCACTTCCGAACGAAAGAAACAGCACTTGGCTCGGTGAAGGAGCTGCTGTCGCACAACAGAACTCACTGCTGTGAAAAACCTAAGCACAATTGCTCATGGTCTTTGACCTTATCCGCACATGGTTGATGAGAGATTGTGGTCTGTTGCAACTCGTGCCTCTTGACGCTCAGTTGCGCCGGAGAACGTGCTAGCAAGATACGCCGAACCTCCTTGTAGGGAGTGTGGAGGGTGATCTCTTGATCGAAGTATCTATGTAGCAGGTTCCTTGCAGCGTTGAAGTCAGCCCGAAAAACATCCCCGTTTGCACGGTAAAACTTATCTCTCACGCGTCGACCTTCCAATAGATGTGTGTTTGAGTCCATTTGCGATCTATAGGCAGCATTCACGAGGATATGTCTCGCTTTACGCTGTTGTGTTGTAGATTCGATGGCTTCGGCAAGCGTACCTTTGGCCCATGATGACATTTTTCTGTTCTACCTCTTCCAAGGATGTTTCTTGGCGATAGGGCGGGTCAGGTCTTCGGAGACTACCGTGCTGGCCTTGTCCACGACTGCATGAGCGGCTTTGAAAGCCACGTTTCTGATCTGTTTCTGCGCTTTGTCCTTACGGGCATTGATCTTCTTCTTGCCTAAGTTGTTGAGTTTGATACGGTCGGCCTTAGACACGTTTCCGGATGCTCGATGCTTTTTTTCTAACGCATGCAGTCTGTTACGAGCTTTATTAGTCTTGCTGGTCTTGTCGCTGTACTTGGTCATCACTTGACCGATACCGTGTACATCTCCATCGGAGTCTACGAAGGCTTCGGTGTATCCTTTGTCAACGGCAACAATCTCAGTGCCGCATGGCAAACCTGACGGCTTTTCAAATGCGTAATGAATCTCCGTTACGTCGCCTTTGACTATGATCCTGAGATTCTTGCCGGATAGGTCTACGTTCTTGCTGTTGGTGGTTGTGATTAGACCGATAGGTTGGCCGTATTTGGCCGCAATGTCGATAACCACCACTAGTCGTCCATCGACAATCTCTGAGTGGTGTCTATCTGAGCGAACTACGAACTGGTTGTTGACCTCGGAATGTCTGAGTTTGAAGTGCTTGCGCATCTGTCGATGTAGGAAGTTATCTTGAGTCCATTCACCCTGGGCGCATTATAGAGTCGTTTTCTTTCTTCCTTGTCGTCGTTCGATCTAGCGTGGATGGACTTGCGGACCTTCTGCTGGGCGGCAGCACGGTAAAGAAAGACGTCATTCACGATGTCTTTGGTGCTCTCGTTAGGAATGGTACCGTCTATGGACATGTTGGAGTAGAGGGCGAGACGGCTAATCTCGTTGCGGATGTCGTTGAGGCTTTTACCGCCTGTCTTTAGTCCGCCGTATCTACGCCAGACATCCGCCCTTATGTAACCCACAGTCTTGCAGATCGGCAATAGCTCTCTTGGTGTGTCGGCGTAGATGATCCGAGTACTAGTTGTCACTGAGTACCTGGACTTTATAGCCTGGATACTCGGACTGGATCTCCTGGTTGTATTTCCTCATGCCGTAAAGCCGACCGCTAAACGTATGGACGATAGCAAGCATATCTTCGACCATCTCCTGTTCTGGTGAACACGATGGCTGATTGACTACCACGATCTTGCATCCCGATTCTTCGGCTATGTGAGAGATGAGATCGAATCCAAACCTAACGAGCCTATCTTTGTGAGCAACTATGAGTCGTTCAACTTCTCCGTGTTGGATACGGTCTAGAAACCTCTTGCGCTTGAAGTTCATGCCTCCGCCGATTTCTTCAATCCACTCATCTACAGCGATACCGGCATTTAGGCAGTAGGTCTCCATCGCCTTGACTTGTGAAGCTAGGTCATCTTTTTGCCCTGAACCACTCACTTGTCAATAAACAACTGTGATTTGAAAACACTCAAGTGGACTGGCGCTCCTGCGAGCATGGCACGCACATCAGACTCGTCGAAGTAACGGTGTCCACTAGGAAGTCTCTT
>JAKAPB010000486.1 GCA_021823045.1 Actinomycetes bacterium
TAATCTTGGTGATATGCGCCATGAGTGCAATCGGCCTGTCGTCGGACACCTTTACTGCGCTGACCGACGTCCAGCAGGAGATTAGCGAAGAGTCGGGAAGCTGATACCGTTTTTGGACCACATGGGTTTGAATCTGACCTTTTCCAAGCGCCCTTCGACCTTGCGAGTCGATTTGAAGGTCATCGGCGAAGGTTATGTCATCGACCGTCAGGTCCCTAAGCTGCTCAAGGCTCCGACCCATGACCTCGCAGAAGGAAGCGTTGGCGAGCAGAATCTTTCCGTTTAGCCCAGCTACGGCCGTAGGAAGGGGGCTGGCCTGGACGCCGGGATCCAATTCGAGAACCGCATAATCCATCAAGCCCTGCTCGTAATCGACTCTGCCTCTTGCACGAGCTGAGATATCCGAGTTCATATTAGGAATAGATCCCAAAGATAAACTGTGGTGTAGGCTGGACGCTTTTGAGGTTTATCCAAATGGTAGAGTGAAAAATCCTCTGCACTACTACCCCTCTTTCCCATGTGACGACACAGCAATTATAACATCGGCATAAGAATTCAACTTCTTGACGACGCAGATAATACTTTCTACCCAAAGCGGCCTGTTGGTTAGGTTAATTCCGTTGACAAAGAGTACCTACTAAACCCAACATGCGCTGCGACAAGGGTGGTTAGTAAATTTGATCTACATTGCCACCAGGCTGGCAACTAAGTAAACGGTGAATTCCTCCTCGGATAGGCCGACTATCTACTGGACAATTGCTATCGAAATTGTAATATATACTCCTTGATTGAAGCGGAAGTAACCCATCAATTGTTACTGGTTCGAAAGCCTTCTAATCGAGAGTGATGGGACTAATGAAATATATTGGGATTCTTTAGGGAAGAAAATAGCTTTGCAAAGTGGATAAAGCCCACTCCGCTCGCCGGGTCATATCCGGGTGTTGCACCAAATATCCCGTGATGCGCATTTAGGTAGTCGTTGTTGCCGACGGTTACATCAGATATAGAGTTGGACCCGATAGCCGCAAGTCGGTAAAGTGCCGGTGCGAGCAGACCAAGTCGGTGGCCGAGAGCGGATATTACCAGCGAGACTCCAGCGCCAACTACCGGTGCCGCTCCACTTGTTCCTCCTAAAACGTCCCACTTGTACTTTGGGGCATAAACCAGAAATCCCTCGGCAAGTGCCGAGACGTCTGGAACTTCTCGGCAGAGTGCCACCAAGTGGCAGTTGGCCACCGCTTGCTGAGAGTCGACACCGGGCCCAAATTGGAAGGGCGGTTGCAGGTGGATTGAACTCGTGCCCCCGCCGCTTGCGCCGCCGTAATTCACATCCGACCATACCCTCTCGCCATTGGGAGCCGATGAATCGAGCATCAATCCGCCGACGCCGGTAACGAAGGTCTGTGAAGCCGGATCATCTACCGAAAGTGAAGGGTCCTTTCCTTGGGAGTAGCAGTCTTCTGACCCCGAGTCACCTGATGCAAATAGAACGGTCTGCCCTTGCGCTGCCGCCTCGGCAAAGGCGAGTTTTTCGACGGCGATATCTGTGCTCGCCATCTGCGCTTCGCACAACCCCCAGCTCCCGACGATGACTTGGGCTCTGTTCGCTATGACCATTTGAAGGTATAGCTGGTCCGCCATTGCTTGTGGCGCTGAATAGATGTCAAGTGTTGCCTTAGGAGCAAGGGAGAGTGCGGTCTCGGTATCTAGCTCGGCCTCTTCTAAGGAGGCCGTGGAGGCGTCGTGGGATCCCGGTCCGACGTTGAAGTAGTTAATTTCGGATTTTGAACCTACACAACTTCTGAATAGGTTGAGATCCTTAGTGAAGCGAGAGCTAGACGGCGTCGGGGTAGTCTTGGCAAACTCCGGTAGGGCGATTGTTACCTTCTGACCCTGATCTCCAGATCGATAAAGGCTATTCATACCGTATAACGAGGCGATCTGCGACGGGAGGAGAGCACCGATCTTAGCAGCATTCGAAAGTGCCGCTGGGCAAGCTTTTAATCCACCCGCCTGCGGTGAATTAGTCAGGGCGAGCCTTCTGTATTGATTCAGTTGAGCCTTGGCGACGACCGAGGGGATCCTTCTTAGATCGTTGGTCCTTCTCAGGTACGGGACGCTTCCGTTTGGGTAAATACCAAGGATCGAAACAACGAGGGGCTTAATTGAACTCCCAATCTCCCAGGGACCGTTTGCTTGAGGCTGGTAACCATTGGCGACGTGGACTTGAAAGAAGCTGACTCCGAGGGCCTTGCTTGCCTGCGACACTGTACCTTGCACTGGGAATACTACTCCGTCAGCCCATAGGCTGCCCGCCCGTAGGCCGAATTGAGAAAAGTACGAAGTCACAGCTTTGAGGTTTGTCGGGCCGGCTCCGAAGTCGGCGGCGAACTCCTTGGTGTTTACGAACTTAAGATATCCCTTTGAAGCGGGATCCGATACCTGGTAGACGAATTGCGAAAGGGTCTGCCAGGACCGAGGCTCAAGCACTACGTCGAATTTAACGGTAAGGTTCTGCGGCGAACGCCCTGGATGGTTATATACCGAGATAGCCCGGGGAGTGCTGACATGACCGGCAAGAAAGGAGTCGAAGAGCAGCACTACAGAAGAGACCACGATTACTAGCCCCAAGACTAACTGCGCCCAGAATTTAGAATTTAGCTTGCCGGCTAAGTGCATTATCAGAGGATATCGAGTCCAGTGTTA
>JAKAPB010000487.1 GCA_021823045.1 Actinomycetes bacterium
GATCTCCAGGCCTTTAGACTCGCCGAGGAGATATCACTACCGGTAATGGTGAATATGGACGGCTTCATCCTCACTCACGCCGTCGAGCGGGTCGACATACCCGAGCAGGAGCAGGTGGACCGCTTCCTTCCCCACTTCGAGCCAAAACAGATACTCGATCCAAACGACCCGGTCTCGATAGGTTCGATGGTGGGTCCGGAAGCCTTTAGCGAGGTCAGATACCTAGCGCACGCAAAGCAGCTACTCGCCCTAGAACGCATCCCGGAGATCGCTAATGAGTTTGATTCGATCTTCTCTCGTTATGCTGGTGGGCTGGTCAGTAAGTACCACCTCGATGGCGCGGAAACGATCATCGTTGCCATGGGTTCTATCCTGGGTACGATCAAAGACGCCGTCGACGAACTTCGTGATGCTGGCCTCTCGATAGGCGTACTTGGAATAACAACCTTCCGACCCTTCCCGCTAGACGCAGTAAGGGAAGCTCTATCTACTGCCAAGCGAGTGGTGGTATTAGAGAAGGCCTTCTCGGTAGGCCTTGGAGGCATACTCAGCGCCAACATCACCACAGCCCTAGGCAATTCTGCGATAAAACGCTATTCGGTGGTCGCCGGACTCGGCGGAAGGTCAATCCTACGTTCATCGCTGGTGGACTTTTTCAAACTAGCCGACGCAGACGAGATCGGCGAACTGACCTTTTTAGACCTAAATCACGATGTCATTGACCGGGAAATAAGCCGTATGCAAACCTCGGTTCGACCCAGACCCGCAGCTGAACGAATCGTCCACGACCTCGGTCACAGTACCAAGGCTAATTGAAAGGAACCACGTGGGCTACCAACCAGTCAAGTTCTACCAGACCGGAAGCTTCGTAGTAGGTAACAGGCTATTAGAAGCTCAGGACCGCACGGTTCAAGCAGACATGAAGCGCACCAACTCCCTGACCCTCGGTCACAGGGCCTGCCAAGGTTGCGGTGAAGCCCTCGGAGCCAGATACGCCATTGACGCAGCGATGCGGGCGACTGATGGAAAGGTCATAGCCGCAAATGCCACCGGCTGCCTCGAGGTTTTCACTACACCTTTCCCCGAGACTTCATGGCAAATACCCTGGATACACTCACTCTTCGGAAATGTAGCTGCCGTGGGCACGGGAATAGCGGCGGCGATGAAGGTTAAAGGGCGAACCGACATAAGGGTCGTGGCCCAGGCCGGCGACGGCGGAACCGTCGATATAGGATTTGGCGTCCTTTCGGGAATGTTTGAAAGAAATGACGACGTACTTTTCATCTGCTACGACAACGAAGCGTACATGAACACCGGTGTCCAGCGCTCAGGGGCAACCCCACCCGCAGCCAAAACCTCTACCACCGAAGCCGTCGGCGCGCACCCAGGAGCGGACTTTGGCAAGGGCAAGAACCTGCCACTTATCGCGATGGCCCATGAAATACCCTACGTAGCAACGGCGACGGTGGCCGAACTCCACGATCTCGAATACAAGGTCGAAAAGGCGATGTCATTCCGTGGCGCTAGGTACCTTCACGTCCTCGTCCCCTGTCCACTAGGTTGGGGATCTGCCCCTTCGGACACCATAAGGCTCTCAAGGCTCGCTAAGGAATCAGGCCTCTTCCCAGTCTTTGAAGCCGAGTACGGCGAGGTCACCGGGTCATCAAAAATCCGTTCACAGGTTCCGGTAGAGGAGTACTTGCGTCCGCAGAGGCGCTATCAACACCTCTTCCGACCTAGCGCCAACACCGAGGTGATAGCGCAGCTTCAAGCGATAGCGGACAAGAATATTCGACGATTTGACCTCCTTGATACCCAATCCCAAAGCACAAGTGGAAACTCACTAGCCGACCAAGAAGCACTCCAAACGAGGTAACGATAAAATGGACAAGCCTTACGCGATAACCCTCGAAGTCGGCACGAGCCGCTCGAACAAAACCGGCAGTTGGAGGGTCGAAAGACCGGTATACCTAGATCGGCTCCCTCCGTGCAACCAAGAGTGTCCTGCGGGGGAGAATATACAGGGTTGGCTCTACCACGCCGAAGAAGGAAACTACCAGGAAGCTTGGCAGGTACTAATGGCCGACAATCCTATGCCGGCGGTCATGGGGAGGGTCTGCTACCACACTTGCGAAACAGTCTGCAATAGAGCGCAGCTGGACGTGGCAGTCGGGATCAACTCAGTCGAAAGGTTCCTTGGCGATATTGCCCTGGAAAAGGGCTGGAAGCCTCGACAGTTGGCCAAGGAAACGAACAAAAATGTCCTAGTGATCGGTGCGGGACCCTCTGGGTTATCCGCCGCATATCATCTGCGCTTGGCTGGCCACAAGGTAACCATCTACGAAGCCGGGCCGATGCCCGGTGGAATGATGCGTTTTGGCATCCCTTCGTATCGGCTCCCCCGAAATATCCTCGAAGCAGAGGTCGACAGGATAATTGGCATGGGCGTAGAGATACGCTACAACAAGAAGGTCGACGACCTTTCAACGGTGGTCAATTCGAAGGAGTTTGACGCCGTCTTTCTGGCAATTGGTGCTGAAGTCGGAAGGCGGGCTTACATACCTGCCGGGGATTCGACCCACATCCTCGATGCAGTTACCTTTCTTCGCTCGATGGAGGGCGAAGAACTTCCGAAAATCGGCCGTAAGGTCGTGATATATGGTGGCGGTAATACCGCAATGGATGCGGCCAGGACTGCAAAGCAG
>JAKAPB010000488.1 GCA_021823045.1 Actinomycetes bacterium
AAACGCTTATTGTACCGGAGGCGACCAAAAGCAGCGTATGGAGACCGGCGACTATGGAGCATCGGAAACGGGCTTATTTGAAATTGACACCCTCCACCGCGTCATCCGAGACATTCCCAAGCCAGTCATAGCAGCGGTAAACGGATTCGCAATAGGGGGCGGACACGTCCTACACCTGATATGCGACCTCTCAATCGCCGCCGAAACAGCCGTTTTTGGGCAGAATGGCCCCCGCGTTGGCTCATTTGATGCTGGCTTCGGTACCGGATATCTCGCTAGGGTTATCGGCGAAAAACGCGCTCGGGAGGTCTGGTTTTTGTGTCGCCGCTACAGCGCCAGTCAAGCGGAGAGCTGGGGTTTAGTCAACAAAGTGGTACCGGCCGCCGAATTGCGCGATGAAGTACGCAAATGGGCCGATGAAATCCTGCTGCTGTCTCCGACATCGCTTAAAGTGCTCAAGCAGTCGATGAACACCGACACGGAGCAGTTTGCAAGTCTCGGACAGATGGCTATGACCACCTTGAAACTGTTTGGCCACAGCGACGAGGCCCAGGAAGGGATCACCGCCTTCAATGAAAAGCGCTCACCTGACTTCTCGTCCTACCGAGCCAACTGAAATGTATCCAAAGCTTGCAAATAATCCGACAGGAATTTTGAAAATATGGAGTTAAATGATTCGCAGCTAGAATTTGCGGCGTCAATACGCGAATTTTGCAAGAACACCTGCGGTACCCTAACCCAGCGGCGCCAGCTGACCGATGGAGGCACCGTAGCCAATAGTCAAGTCATCCTTACCCAGCTAGCCGAGCTCGGCTGGCTGGGCGTCTCGCTTCCTGAGGAATACGGTGGGGGCGGAGCAGGAATGGTCGACGAATGCATTTTTTTAGAGGAGACTTCTCGGGGCCTCGCTCCGATTACCGCCTACTCCACCGGTCTCACCGCTGTACAAACCTACCTTCGCTACGGCACCGAGGAGCAGAAGCGAACCATAGTCTCCAATATCTGTAATGGGGATCTCGAGGCCATTTCCCTCAGTGAACCGGAGGCTGGTTCCGATCTCGGTTCGGTCAAGACTCGCGCCGAGCTGGTCGGATTGGAATATCTGCTTAACGGCCAAAAAACCTGGGCATCGGCCGCTCATATTGCAAAGCACCTTCTCTTGTTGGCCCGGACCGACTCGACGGGACCAAAGCACTACGGGCTGACCCTGTTCATGATCTCGACCGACAGTCCCGGGCTCGAAATTCGTGAGATAAAGACAATGGAAGCCCGAACGGTCAACGACATATACCTAACCGATGTACGGGTGCCGATCGAAAACGTCGTTGGCGTGGCTAACCAAGCATGGAAACACCTGATGCGTGGCCTAAGCGTAGAGCGACTAATCATCGCTGCCATGTCGCTGGGGGCCGCTGAGCGATCCCTTGACGACGTAATCGCCTACGTTACTCAGCGCGAACAGTTCGGCCAGCCGATCAGTAAATTCCAGGCAATACGTCATCGTATTGCCGACCTCGCAACGGAAATCGCCTTCTGCCGCTCGTTCGTCTACGACGTCGCCTTCCAAATCGACCGAGGTCACGAGGAGAACTTGGCTCGAGAGGGTTCAATGGCCAAGCTCAAGGGCACCGAAACCGCCAAACGTGCCGCACTTGAGGCGATGCAGATGATGGGGGGTTACGGCTACGCTAGCGAGTACGGAATGGAGGAACAAGTCAGGAAAGCGTTGGCACCTCCCATTTACGGGGGTACTAACGAAATCCAAAGGGAAATCATTTCGAAATCCCTCGGGCTCTAGTTCCTACCCAACGCTGGACAATAGGGCGGTCTCAGACCCGACCCCAAAGAATTACATCGAAAGGACTAGACCGATGCGACGGAGAATGCTAAAAGCTAAAATCCACCGTGCCACGGTTACCGACGCCAACCTGCACTATGTCGGTTCAGTCAGTATCGGTCCGGAGTTACTCGCCGCAGCGGACATCCTCGAAAATGAACAGGTAGTGATAGTTGACATCGATAATGGTGCCCGGTTAGAGACCTACGCCATAGTTGGCAAGCCAGGCGAGGTCTGCTTAAACGGAGCCGCCGCAAGGTTAGTACACGTGGGAGACAAAGTCATCATACTCACCTACGCCGACTTTGAAGAAAGCGAAGTGAGTTCCCATTCTCCGGTGGTCATTCACGTAGACGCTACCAACAAAATCACCGATCCACTTAACTGAGCAACTAATAGTCCTTTGAGACTTACAATGCCAAGCGGCTATCAACGAAGACCCTCTGTCGATGCACTGAGCGAGTCGGCTTTTGAGCGGATTAAAACCGACAAGGCATTTGATCTGCGGCAGCACGGCAACTGACACCTAACCAGGCGCATTATTCGATCAGGCGGCAGGCGGCATTAGCTTTGTTCGCGATGTAGATTTCTACATTGCCGACACCTCCTATCGGCCGAAGATTGGTTAATCCCGGCTTTATTGGATAGATGCTGAAACTACAGAGTGTCTCCGAGATGCACGCACTAGTCGGTAAGTCGTTAGGTACCAGTTCTTGGCACCAAGTGACCCAGGAAGCCGTCGCTGCCTTCGCCGAAGTTACGGATGACTTCACCCCAATACACATCGACCCTGAGGCCGGAATAAAGGCGGGACTTGGCGGGACTATCGCACATGGTCTCTATACCCTTTCCCTTGGGCCCAAGT
>JAKAPB010000489.1 GCA_021823045.1 Actinomycetes bacterium
GAGGAGGATGAACCGATCGAACCTCAAAATGCCGGGCAAATTAGGCCACTCGTCTTGGTATCCAAGTTTCCTTGCGTAAGAACGGCTTCTGTATCCCTCAAATAGGTCTGTGATGCAGTGGTATATGACCGGCAAGACGAGATTTATATTTCAAAGTTCAGTGTTTTCCAGTTCGTGTTTTGGAAAAACTCCTGATGTGGATAGATGAATTATTTGGAAGAACTTTGACAATCTACAAATGGTTAACTAGCTAATTTGACGAAGTAGTTTGAGTTAGGGTGGTTTATCGGCAATTAGATGCGGAAACTTTAGCAGAAGTTTGGATAGAAATTTATGAGCTGCTCAGGTTTGGCAGAGTGGCGAGCAAATGAAGCTTTTCCCCCGGATTTGGAGGGAAACAGGCGGAGGTTTGGGAGTTTTGGACAAGGCCTGAGAAGCGGATATCGAGGTAAGGATGAAGAAGTTACGTACCTACATAGCTAGGTTAGTTGGTCTAGCAATAGTGTTATTTGGTATTTTGGCCCCAGCTTTTGCGACGACAGCATCCGCAACCACGACCTCCACCCAGACGGTATTTGTCAAACAAGCCTCCTTGTCAGCCAAGTGCACGCAAAATGTCAATCAGTGGGGGTTTGTTATCACAACTCAGGGGTTGACGAGTTCGGAGATTCCCCCCTATATCTCGGTCGAATGGTCATCTACTAAGCCGCAATTTGTCCCTCTCTATCTTTCAAATGCACCCGTTTCAGGTGGTTCTGCTCACTACTTCACTGACACGCCTGCCAATCCAGATTCCTATGCCTTTGATACACCTATCAACGCTGAGGTGCAAATATCCACCTCATGGACTGGTCAGTTTGTTCTGAGCCATGGGGCGTGTCCTAGTTCGGCGAAGCCTACCCTCACCATAGATAAAACCGCTGGCCAGTCACCTATTACCGCCGGAGGCAATTCAACTTTCACCGTCGCATCTTCTGCCAACAATCTTCTTGCTGGTGATCAGGTAACGATGACCGATCCGCTGCCAACCGCTCCTGGGGTTAGTTACTCGCTCGACTCGGCAAGCAATACGCCGAGTGGTCAAGAGGAGGCGTGGACGAGCTGCGCGATAGTTCCTACCGAGGAGGTCAGTTGCACTTACAGCGCTCCGGTGGACCAGTCCGTTACATTCGCTAACGTTATAGTTGACGTAGCATCGAGTCCTTCTTCACCCACCGAAACCCTCAACAACACTGCGACCATCTCGGCCGATGGAATAGTCGAAACTTCGACGGCTTCGATATCGATTACCGCGCAAACCCCCAAGCTAACCATAACCAAAACCGCTGGCCAGTCACCTATCGCCTCAGGTAGCAGCTCGCTTTTTACCATTAGCGACCTTACGGTCAATGGTTGGGATTATCAAGAGGTGACATTGACGGACCCGCTTCCACAAGGGAGCGGCATTAAATACTCCCTGGACGCTGCCGCAAACAATCAACCCGCAGCTGGTCAGTTGGCGTGGGATAGCTGCGTCCTATCCTCTGATACCGTGACCTGTACATTTACTCCATCGCAAGCGGGAGTCTATGACCCGAGTTTCGCAAACGTAGTGGTAGATGTCACGACGACCGACTCGGCTCCAAGCCAAAGCTTAGACAACACCGCTACGATCGCTCTAGGCGGCATAACGGCAAGCTCTAGCGCGTCCATATCCGTTCTCGGCCCAATCCCTGCGACTCCAACACTTTCGATTACTAAGGCAGCTAGCCTTCCGAAAATTACCGCTCCTGGGTCTTCGACCTTTACCATTGATTCGTCAGCCACGATAACGAATATTCTGCCGGAAAATATTCTTCTGTCGAGTCCAGACATAGTGAGCCCTCCTTTGAATCCTTCTTCGGTAGTCCTGTTCGATCCGCTGCCAGCTGCTCCTGGTGTTAGCTACGCACTCGATTCGAATGGAAACGCGCCGACCGGCTCAGAGGTTGCTTGGACGAGCTGTTCATTTGTGTCAGGTGGTTCTATCCCGACCCCTGGGTCCACACCTATCCCACCAGGTACTTTTACCTCTCCAGGGGCGCAGGCAGCGGTTTTTTGTTACTTTACCCCTCCACTTCAGGTGGACCCGACAACGACGTACGACTTCGCTCGGGTTATCGTGGACGTGAAAGCGGACAATACTTCGCCGAATCAGTCAATCGTAAATACGGCATATATCACCGCCGGGCTAATTAGCGAAAATTCTTCGGCTTCGATATTGATTCAGTCGACGACTCCGAAACTGGCGATTACCAAGTCCTCTGGGAACCCTGGCTCTTTATCATCGTCCATTTATGCTGGACAAGGATCCATCTTCACGATTAGTGGTATGGGTGTAATCGGTTGGGATTACGGAGAGGTCACGATGTCCGATCCCCTTCCGCAAGGAAACGGGGTCAGTTACTCGCTCGACCCGACTAGCAACCGACCGACTGGCTCAGAGTTGCCCTGGGATAGCTGCGGCATATCCTCTGATACCGTGACCTGTACATTTACTCCATCGCCAGCGGGAGTCTATGACCCGAGTTTCGCAAACGTAGTGGTAGATGTCACGACGACCGACTCGGCTCCAAGCCAAAGCTTGGACAACACAGCCGAGATATCCCTTGGCGATCAAAGCGCCTACGCCTCGGCGACGATCACGATATCACAGGTGTCCTACCCGCCACCTCCAGTAGT
>JAKAPB010000490.1 GCA_021823045.1 Actinomycetes bacterium
AGGAGACCCCTATTGATAAGTTATCGGCCGGTGAAAGGCAGAGGCTTCTGCTTGCAAGGGCGCTGGTGGGGGAGCCGGAGCTTTTGATTCTGGATGAACCCGCCGCAGGGCTAGATTTTCCTGCTCGGGAAGACCTCTTAGAGATCTTAGGCGGTGTAATTGATACGGATAAGCGGAGGCCGGGTTCGGTGGTTATGGTGACCCACCACGTCGAAGAGATTCCGAGGGCGGCGAACAGTGTCTTACTACTTAAATCGGGAAAGGTACTTGTTAAGGGAAGGGTAAACGACGTCCTTTCCAGCGAGAATCTCTCTAACACCTTTAGCAGGGACGTGGCCATCAACACCATCTGCGGACGCTTCTTTGCTATTGCAAATTCAAGTGGCTCGTCTAAGGACGGAGTTTTCCCGAATTTAAAAAGTAAATGGTCGCAAGGGTAGCCGATTATGAATCGACTCGGCGAAGGTCCGTTTTATAACGCTTCGCATTTTCCACATACAGGTTCACCGAATCAAGAAATTCGCCTTCTCCCACTTTGTCCGCAAATATCTTGGCTGGAATGCCCAGGGCCATTGCGTGGCTAGGCACGTCGGTATCGTTGGTTACCACGGCATTCGCGCCTACCAATGAATGCGAGTGGACTCTACAGCGGTGCAAAACTACCGATCCGGATCCAACGAGAGCGTCGTCTTCGATTATGCAACCTTCAAGGTGCACTATGTGGCCTATGACGCACCTGTCTCCAACTATGGTCGGGAGTTCGGCCGTAGCGTGTATCACCGTTCCATCTTGAATTGAGGTATCCCTGCCGATTACTATTCGCCCATAATCGCCGCGTAATACGGCATGGGGCCAAATTGAAGATCCCGGTCCTATTTCGACGTTCCCTATTACGACGGCGTCGGGGTGGACGAAAGCATCAGGATCAATTTTGGGTTCAGAACCACCAAGCGCATAGATAGCCATAGGTGAAAACCTTAGCAAGGGTGAAGAGTGCGGGGTGCCATTTGACTACCCTCTGAAACGGAGGGCCGCTCGACCCGTAGCGAAAAATAGCGCCGCAACAAGTGCGGAGGAGGCAACAATTGCATCTCCGGACCTAAGAGGTAGGTTGATGAGGGTGGGGACTAGAGCTCCCGCTACCCATGCCACCTGGAACCGCATCTCGTACTTTGCAAATATCCTTCCATGTTGATCCTGGGAAATATGGTGCTGGACTATTGCATCGAAGGATAACTTACCCGAGGCTGCCACCCATCCAACGATCAATGCCAGACCAACCTGTGAAGCTATGTCGGCGAAGTAAGCGGCAACGATGGCACAGACGGTTTCCACTACTAAGGCGGCGAGAAGAAGCTGTTGTTCGCGGATGACCAACCTGACTTTCGGCGTAGTCGCCGTCGCGAGAATCGCCCCGGCGGCCGATGCAAGAAGGACAAGGCCATATTCGTATGCGCTTGAATTGGCCCGTTTTAGGGAGAAGGCGATAAGAAAGGTGAAAAATCCAACACCGGATCTGAGCACGGCCATCGCTGCAGATGCAAGAAGTGTCGTAGAGTAGCCATCGCCAGATGGTTGGTTCTTTTTAGGCTTGCTTTGACCAATCTCTTCCTGGGGGTTTTTATCTTTGGCAACTGGATCACTCTTGATAATCGTCCTGTCCAGTTTGCGAGCCTCTCGTGCCAGTACAGAAAGCTCGCCAAGCATTAGGATGAGCGGAATGACCTCAATCCTGAGGATCCATGGTGATCCGATATGGGGAATTTTTAGTAAAGTTGCGCCGAGAACGCCTGCGACGATGCCGACTCCGGCTCCCAACATAGATAATTGGGAGTTTGCCTTCACGAGTATGGAGGACGGCCCAATTGGCCTTGAATCAGTTTGCGACATGTCTGCGCCGTACCCGAGTAGTTCTGGCACTAAGGCAGCTTTGGCTACTAAATACAACTTTGAGGAGATGAGTACGGCTAAGGCTAAGGGAAATATCAACATAGAGTGGACATTGTTTGCCATGGCCAACGCCGCAGCTATTCGCACTATGGCCGAGATTAGAAGCACTAGCCGCCTAGCGACCTTGCCGCGATCCAATGCAGGCGAAAGGATGGGGGAGACGATGGCAAATGGTGCCATCGTAAGTGCCAGGTAGAGGGCTATCTGGGACTTAGCGGCCTGCGGAGAGATTGAAAAAAAAAGAGTGCCAGCTAGAGCAACGGTAGTAAGGGTGTCCGCTGACACCGAATAGGCGTGGATCCGTCGCAACGATCCCAACGGAGATCCACGATCGAAATAAATGGCAAAGTACTCCGAAAGTTGATCTTTGGTGTTGCTGAATCTCGGCCCTTCCCTCACTCCTTCATGCTAGAAGGACTTTGGGGCTACTCTTTGTCCGGGGAGATGTTAACTCGTTAGCAGACGGTGATCTAAAGACATCAAAAGCAGCATAAGTCCACCTTCAGCGATCATTCCCTCTCCGTGGGAACCTGGCAAATTGGCTCTTCAATCGGCTGCCAGTCGTTGCATTTTGATTTTGAATCCAGCACTCGCTGTTGCCGAGTTCTGAACGTCTCGAAGTGCGGTTCTGGTCTCCGAATTCAAACAATCGATCTTCGATATCGAAATACCAGGAATACTGGTTTTTGGGAAGCAAAGGAAGCGGGTTGCGTTTGTTCTAACCAATCTATCGTTTTTGGTAAG
>JAKAPB010000491.1 GCA_021823045.1 Actinomycetes bacterium
CGGGGATGTGATCTGGCAAGGTACCTACTGCCTTACCTAAGTCCGCAATTTTCTCGGCCGAGACCGAAGAATTGAACCGAAAAGCTGCAATATGTCTGATCAACTTTTTGCCTCCCTACTACCTTGGAAAAACTTTGTGGGCAATTATCGGATGTTGTTTCACTTCGTTCGGCTGACTCAGGGCTAAACGCTCTTAGAAGAAGGGCAGAAAAAACTCCCGGATCACATTTCTATTACTAGATGAGACCGGAGTAAAGTCCGCCATCCACCCAAAGGGATGCGCCATTTACGTACTTTGCATGCTCTGACATGAGAAAGGCCGCAACTTTACCAAAGTCATTTGGATCGCCGAACGATTTCGAAGGCAAGGTCGCTGCGGCTGCTGACGGGTCCCCTCCGTGCAGTGCGATCAGCCGATCCGTCTTGTGAAGTCCGGGTTGGATAGTATTTACAGTCACGCCAGCAGGGGCTACCTCGGTCGCTAATGTCTTCAAATACGCAGTCAAAGCACTGCGCGCAGTGTTTGAGAGAATGAGGTTCGGTGCAGGTTGCCTAACCCATAATGAAGTTATCGCAAGTATTCTGCCCCAGCCGGACTGGACCATCGGCTCGACGGTTCTTTGAGCTAGCGCGATCATCGAGAGTAAGTTCTGGTTTAGTGCAGCTTCAATATCTTGGATGCTCGCAGACCGATACCCTCCGGCCTTTGGTCCACCAGCGTTCAAAACTACCATATCTATTCCACCGAGCTGTGATTGAGCGGAACCTACGAGGTTCTCGACATCAGCCGGGGTCGAAAGGTCGGCGACAACCGAGCCAAAAATAGAAGGGTGGTCGGCCATTGCCTTGTCGAGCTTTTCTTGCGATCGACTTGCAATGACTACCTTGACCCCCTCTTCGGCTAATGCAACTGCGGTACCGAGGCCTAAGCCCTGCGAGCCTCCAGTCACCAAGGCACGACGATTAGCGATTCCTAGATCCATTCTTGCAAAGCTAGCGGAAATCGCTGACATTCGTACCGAGCAAGGCAATGCCAACAAGAAAGCAGCCGAGTCTGGGTGGAGACTCGGCTGCTTTTATATGGGTGGTATGGATAAAGATATTTACGGGTTTGGTTCGGTCAAACAACCAGCCGCTTCGCCAAGGTGTGCCAAGCCAGCCAGGTCACCGGCTTGATAAGTCGTCGGGGCGTTGAAATTGTCAACCGGATTCATAACCTGCGTTGGATCTGCTACGTGACCTAGGCCGATCACGTGACCCAGTTCGTGGAGGACCAGCGAGGCTTCTTGCTCGGCCGTAGCGGGATAGGTCGATGAGAACGCTGCTTCTCCAGTAACGTACTCCCACCTCGTGCCGGTGAACATTGCCGCCGATCCGCCCATGCCGATCACGCCGCTTCCGGAGAGATAGTCAGTGGCTCCATTAGGCTCCCAAGCGATTAGAACCGGTGACCATGCAAGTCCAGATGGGGTTTGGACCGTAGAAGGTCTGTTGAGGGTGGGAAGGGTCGATGTTGTGCCGACGTAGTTGAACTGGATTCCAGTCGCATTGGTTATTTCGGCAAGTGACTGCTGCACCAAGCTCTGACCATTTGCCGGTGCATACTGCAAATTGAGTTCATAGTTAATCGCTTGGCATGGATTCCAGCGAACCGGGACATTGCTCGACGAGTTCTGTGTCAGCAAGAAGCCGTAGCCTGCTGAGGCGGGCGCCGGTTGAGATTGCTCGTAATAGTTGACATCTGGGAAACTGAGGCTTGCGTCGGAGGTCACGCCGTAGTTATTCCACGTTGATCCGGCGCTGTTGCCCGTAGCCGCCGTCGGATTCGAAACGGAACTTGTGGGTGTCGGCATTGGGGTGGGGGTTGGGGTTGTCCCAGGCCCGAAGTTGACAGCACTACCGGTAGTCGTGACGAGGATATATCCGCCAGTAGACGAAGCGGTTATGCCAGCGAAGGTCTTTCCCGCTGCCACGGTGTTTCCACTGCCGTAGAAGGTTGCGCTGCCAAAGGAGTAGACCGAACCGTCCTGGGCGGTTAGCCAGTACCCGCCGCCCTTTGTCGTGGCGGCCATGCCAACAATAGGCTGAGTGAGCCCCATGGCTCCGGTTGAACCGTAGAACTTGGCATCACCAAAGGTGAAGATTCCACCGTCCCTTGCCACCAGCCAGTATCCTTGACCAGTAGTCGTGGCGGCCATTCCAACGACCGGCTGGTTCAACCTTATGTTTCCGGTTGAACCGTAGAACTTGGCATCACCAAAGGTGAAGATTCCTCCGTCGCTGGCGACGAGCCAGTAGCCATGGCCGGTCGCAGTCGCTGCCATTCCGACGATCGGTTGGTTTAACTTTATGTTTCCGGTCGAGCCGTAGAACTGGGCGTCACCGAAGGAGAAAATGCCGCCGTCTTTGGCGACGAGCCAGTAGCCTTTTCCGTCCGGAGTCGAAGCCATTCCGACGATCGGTTGGTTGAGTGCTTTGCCCGCAAGCGATCCGAAATTACCAGCATCACCTGCTGTGTAAACAGATCCATCAGGACCGACCAACCAGTAGCCTTTGTTGTCGGGCGTAGGAACAGCGGCCACAATGGGAGTACCCGTCGACGCCTTTAGTACGAAGTTATCGTTTAGGTATTTGGCCGAATTTCCTACAGCGCTTACAGTGGCTTTTTGTGTAAAACTGCTCGGGGCA
>JAKAPB010000492.1:0-462 GCA_021823045.1 Actinomycetes bacterium
GAGTTCGATTCTTCTGCGCCTATGGTCTCAAGCCTGTGCAAGATTCTGAACTGTCCCGGTCAGCCGATTTATGTTCCTGTGACATGGGGTTGTGCCTCGGATGGGGACTGCGATACGGTGCGCAATATTTTCACGGTAGAACTCACGTAGATGATTCAAAGCCGCATGGCATGCTCGGTCCAGCTGGGTCAAGCGCAAAGGCCACAATGAAGGGCGACCTTCTCGTAGAAGAATAGGTGCGGGCTGGTCATCTGTTTCGGGCGTCTTAGTGCCTTGCGCCAGGAGCTCAAAAATTTATTGAAATTATTGGAGGAACGAGCGCCAGTCGAAGGGCAATGAGGCGAAAAGAGGGCTGACGGCTGAGGCGTTTCTGAAAGATCCAGTCAACTGTGACATGCCGGATTTGCGACATTGGGTTATGGTGTGCATTTTAGTGGTAGGTAGGATTTTGGCGGTGTCACG
>JAKAPB010000492.1:472-2688 GCA_021823045.1 Actinomycetes bacterium
GGGCCGAGCGTAGGTGCGGCAGCTTAAAGTCCGAGCAGGCCACAATTTTTAGTTTGAGAAGGAGTCTCAGTGAGTGGAGATCTGGCTCCATTGGCAGCCGACATAGATGGTCGGTGTATAACGACGATTCGAATGCTCAGCGTGGACGCTGTGGAGAAGGCAAAATCCGGCCATGAAGGCTTACCGTTGGGAGCCGCGCCCATGGCTTGGACCGTATGGAGCAGATTCCTCAGGTTTGACCCCAGCGACCCTCACTGGCCCGGAAGAGATAGGTTTGTATTATCGGCTGGGCATGGCTCGATGCTCCTGTATTCGTTGCTTCACCTGTTCGGTTTTCCGGTCTCGATCGAAGATATCAAAAGGTTTAGGCAGTGGGGTTCAATCACTCCCGGGCATCCGGAGTATGGCCATACTCCGGGCGTCGAAACGACCACCGGACCATTGGGTCAGGGAATTTCGAACGCCGTGGGAATGGCGCTGGGCGAGGCGCTGCTTGGTGCAAGACTCAACTCTACGGAAGAAAAGTTTGTCGACCATCGAACCTTTGTTATCGCATCGGACGGGGATCTCATGGAAGGAGTTTCGAACGAAGCTGCTTCATTGGCGGGCCATTTTGGACTGGGCAAGCTTATCGTACTGTACGACAACAACTCAATCTCCATAGACGGACCCACATCCCTTGCTTTTACGGAGGATGTCCTTGGAAGGTTTAAGGCTCTTGGCTGGTCTACGTTCGTAGTGGAGGATGGCAACAATGTTGCCGAGATCGAGTCAGTCGTGCAAGATGCGCTCGATGACGAGACGCGCCCAAGCATAATTGCAGTGAGGACCGAGATTGGTTATGGTGCTCCACACAAACAGGGTACCGAGGCTGCTCATGGAGGTCCTTATGGGCCGGAAGAGGCGAAGATCATCAGGGATCGCTTCGGTTGGCCAGAACAGCCATTTTTTGTTCCCGAGGACGTCAGGGAGCATATGAGGTCCATCATTGCAGATAAGATCTCAGCGGCTGCGGCCGATAAAGAGCGCGTGGCAGAGATTGACAAAGGGCACAGCACGGTAATTTCGAGTTCGATAAATGGGAAGGCTGTACCCTTGCCTGAAGGTCTTCGAAATATCATGCCGAGGTTTGAGGTTGGCGGCTCGCTAGCCACTAGGGCTGCTTCCGGTCAAGTTCTCAAAGCGCTTTCCGCCGCAATCCCGTCTTTGGTTGGCGGTTCCGCAGACCTAGTCGAATCGACGTCGGTGGAGTTCACGGATAATGTCGTCTCGCCTAATAACTTTGGTGGCTCGCTGATTCACTTCGGAGTTCGGGAGCATGGCATGGCGGCATTGCTCAATGGGCTTCAACTGCATGGCGGGTTCCGGGTATTCGGCTCCACTTTTCTGATCTTTTCGGATTATCTCCGCCCTTCCCTAAGGCTCGCTGCTTTGATGGGCATTCCTGTCACATACGTATTCACGCATGATTCTGTTGGTGTCGGCGAAGACGGACCTACACACCAGCCTGTCGAACAGGTAGAGTCTCTGAGGTTGGTGCCTAATCTCGCGGTTATCCGCCCAGCAGATGCTAACGAGGTCATCGAGAGCTGGCAGACAGTGCTTGAGAGGGAATCTGGCCCATCGGCTCTCGTCCTGAGTCGGCAGGCACTGCCTATTCTTGAGCCCGGAGAGCCTGGGTGGATCGCGCGCGTAGGCGCGAGGGTCGTGGTGCGCGAGTCGAAAACCTGCCAGGCTGTCTTTTTAGCATCAGGGTCGGAAGTGTCCTTAGCTATTGAAGCTGCGAAGGAGCTTCGTGACGAACACGATGTAGACGTCAGAGTGGTTTCCGTGCCATGGAGAGAGCGGTTTCTTGGACAAGGCCCGGAGATAATAGAAGGCCTCGTTCCGGCCTCGGTGCTGAAGATCGCAATCGAAGCAGGTGTCACCCAAGGTTGGAAGTCCGTCGTAGGTCCAGGTGGGATAACCATAGGTATCGATCGTTTTGGCGCATCCGCGCCCGGAGCGACAGTCATGGCTGAACTTGGTATTTGCAAGCAGGCACTGGTTTCGGCAGTGCTGACTTCTCTTGGAACGGTGTAGCTCTGTAGTGCTAGTGCGTGTGCGTGCTGAGAATTGGTGGCAGGCGAGTGGCAGGCGATCTTAGACCGATCTCAAGCTGGCAAGCGCACTTACCCGAGGGTGAGCATTTCAGCCCAGATAACCTTATTTGCGAA
>JAKAPB010000493.1 GCA_021823045.1 Actinomycetes bacterium
GGTCCGCCACCGCAGTTGGAAGCTTCGCTATGATCTCGTCTGCCTCAGCCCTCCCGAGGTCCCTGAGGGCGTCGACCGCCTCGTCCGGCTCCATCTTGGAAATCAGCGAGGCCGCTTTCATTGGATCAGTATCTATTAGGAGCTCTTCAACCTCCTCGGGTTCCATCTCCTCGATCGCGTCTGCGACAAACTCGGGGTCCATGGTCGAGGTCAACTCGTCCCTAGCCTCCTTATCGAGGTGCTCGAGTATGTCCGCAAGGTCTCCAGGGCGAAGGCGCTTAAGTCCTTCGTGCGGGAATTTGAGCCTCAGTTCCGACCCCGGGTCTCCAAAGGGATGTATGTCCGCCCAGTCGACTAAATCGCCTTCATTCTCCTGTTCCTCGCCGACCTCAGGAAGGCGAAACTTCTTCTTGCCGGTCACCGCAACGAGGCGGTACTGACCCGCTACCCGAGCTAAGAAGAGATCCCTCGCCCTTAGCACTCTAACGTCGTCGATGTCTACGACTTGGCGGCCGATGAAATCCTCATTTAAAAGTAGCTCGCCGCTTCGCCTCTCCCAGGGTTGGAATCCATCCCCCCTACGCTGTACGACGTTATTGTTCTTCGTGAAGGTGAGCAATCTTGCCGACGACACGAATACTTTCCCCAACTCAGCCACGTCGGCTACGAGCCCAGTTACCAGCGGATGTGGATCCTGCCCATCCCAGCGGACCACGATGTCGACGACTTCACCGATAGCATTACCTTCGGCGTCGTAGAGCACCTGACCGATCTTTTTCGTGGCTCTGATAAGTTTGTGTGCCTCTTTGCCTTTAATGCCCGATGCCACTTCTGGGATGTCAGGTATTTCTGACGGGTCCATCAAGACTCCTCATTCTCAGACGTACTTGCCATTTCTCACCAAGACCGGAACCTTTCACCAAGCACCCAAGGCAATTCTAGTCCCGGCATTGCACCACGACACTTATCGTATCGACCTAAACGAATCCGCTAGCCAGGGTCACGACATAACCGTAACGACCCATTGCGCCCCCAGGCTAAGCGGTCAACTAGGCGCCAGTAGTCTCGGCTCCCGACAGGTTCTCGTTGCGCCTGGGGACCTTTGACAGCAACCTCGACGCTGACAGAGCGGCAGCGATGATCATCAGTACCATCGAAGCGTAGAAAGCCGCATGAAGCCCGGTAGTAAAGGCCCTTGCTACCGGCCCGCTGAGCTTCGCCGTTCCCACAAAGATCGCAAAGGCCAAGTTGCGCGATATCGATCTGGAGGCCACCAGGATCGCCAAGGAGAAGGAGAACACCATCCCTATATTGGCGAATGTCCTGAGCATCCCCGATGCGATACCAAACACCTCCTGTGGAGACGCCTTCATGACCGCTGAATTGTTCGCGGGGAAGAAACTACTACCGCCAATTCCATTGATGACACTCACTACGACGACCAGCCAAAGTCCGGTGTTGTCTGAGAGATGGGCGTAGAAAAATAGCGCTATAACCTGGACGAGCAGTCCAAAGGTCGCCGGGATGATCGATCCAAACTTGTCAGACATCCTCCCCGAGAGTGGTCCTACTGCCCCGCCAATCACATAGCCAGGCACCAACAGCAAAGAAGCGTTGAGCGGCGACAGCCCCCTCGGTCCCTGGAGGTACATGATGACCAAAAATAGCACCGCATAGTTCCCCAAGGCCTGAAACATCGCCGCCAGTAGCGATGGCGTCATGGTGGCTACCCGAAATAGATCCATGTGAATCATCGGCTCTTGCTGGTGATTCTCGATGAAAACGAAAATAACTAAGAGGATCACCCCGGAGACAGCGTATCCGATCAGCGTTGCATCCAAGGAGGAGGTAGCTAGCTTGGTCATAGCCCAGAGGATTCCAAAGAGCCCCAATCCTAAAGCCAACATTCCGACCAGGTCTATATGGTGCTTCTCCCTGGTGTTGTTGGCTGGCAAAACGCGAAACGCCAATAACAGCGCGCCGATACCGATGGGAACGTTGATCCAAAAGATCCACCGCCAAGAGAAGTAGGTGACAATTGCGCCCCCGACGACTATTCCAAGTACCGCACCAAGGCTCCAGCCAATGGCGTTGTAACCGTAGGCCCGTCCCCGTCTCTCCTTCGGGAAGAGGTCGGCAATTATCGCACCGCTGTTAGCGCTTATCAACGCTCCACCAATACCTTGAAGGATCCTGAATGCAATTATTGAGATTTCATTCCACGACAGCGCACAGAGAGCTGACCCCAAAACAAAGATCAAAAAGCCTGCTTCGTACATCCTGACCCGCCCAAACATGTCACCGAGCCTGCCCACCTGGGTCGCCAACAGCGTGATAATCAGAAGGTACCCAATAACCACCCAGATCACGTCGGCGAGTGCCACCTTTAGTGAGCGCTCAATAATCGGCAGGGCCAGAACTACGATCGTCGTGTCGACGGCGGTAATGAGAACGCCGGTCATGATCACGACCAAGGCAAGGTTAGCCCTTACCGGCTTTCCCCCATCTGGATCTGTCATTCTAGAACTTCCTTGCGAGACCTTGCCCACATTCCCTGCTCCTAAAAACCTAAACATAACTGCTCAGGGTGTTAGGCTTATCCGCACATGGTTGATAAGAGATTTTGGTCTCTTGCAACTCATGCCCCTTGACGCTCAGTTGCGCCGGAGAACGTGCTAGCAAGATAC
>JAKAPB010000494.1 GCA_021823045.1 Actinomycetes bacterium
ATCCGGGACTACCAGGGCATCTACTTCGGCATAGCGCAACCTAAGGGCCATATCTGTTGCCCGTTCCCCACACACCACGACCGAATGTCCAGCAAAGACCTCAAATGGGACGTCCCAAATCCATGACGGGTCTCTTCCGTCGGCGAGCCTTGCATTTAGGCCGATGACAATTGCCCGGTCCTTGACCCAAGAATCGACCATCGCAATCAGTTCGACCCACCCTGCGGGATTCTTCGCCAGCGTCAGCATCACATGTGAATCGGTTCCTAAAAGCGGATAAGTCTGAAATCTCCCGCTAACCGAGTTGACAAGCGCCATCCCATTCTTGGAGAGTTCGGGTGCAACGCCAAGGCAAGCGCACCCAGCGAGGGCCATTACCGAATTTCGGACATTAAACGCCCCAGGGATAGATAGACCTAGCGAAATGGTACCTTCGGGGGTAGTCACCACCGAATCGCCACTTAGCTGCCAGGAGACCTCGGGCCTTGAGAAGCCACAGTCGCAACTCCAACTGCCACCAGAAAACGTAATTCTCCCGGTGCAGACTGGACATCCTAGAGAATCCTCCGTCCAGGAAATTCCGCCCGCAACCCAGGTGACATCATGAGCCTCCAAGGCTGCGAACACAACCAGCGGGTCGTCGGCATTTGCCACTATCTTGACCCCGGGGAATTCTCCTAGCAGAGCTTTCCACCTTCGTGCTATCTTCCTAACTTCCTGGGTTCTATCTAGTTGATCACGAGACAGATTAAGCAAGACGATCGCCTTTGGCACGATATCTCTACACACCGGCGTCAGGTAGATCTCATCAACCTCAAGGGCAGCGAACCTTGCAGCTTCATTTTGGGAAATACCGTCAATAAGCGCCGAAACGATGCCTCCAGTCATATTTGAGCCCCCGGCATTGGTTATGGTAGGTGCGGAGCGTTCAAGTCCAGAGGCGAGCAGAGCGGTAGTGGTGGTCTTTCCGTTAGTCCCGCTGATCAGGACTACTTCGAGGGGCCCAGCGAGGTGTGCCAGGATCTGCGGGTCGACCTTCAAAGCGATCCTACCAGGGAGTGACTGGCCCTGACCAAGCTTGAAAAAACGGAGGCCAAAAGCCAAGGCACGGGCGGCCACGACCGCCAGGCGCTTCCTTATCAACTTCTCGGAAACGGACCACAACCTCTTTCTGGTTTCAGTATCAGACATTCAATCTGCCTCGCACTAAGGGCAATGACCCTTCAAGTATGACAAGCCTAAAAGGAAGTTACACGAGTTGAGGTTACTACGATCGATCCAATAAGGGCCCGGACACCAGACCCGGACTGGAATCATCGATGGAAGCAAAACATTTGGGTTAAACACGAAGGAGTTGGCGGGGGGGATGCCAACTCCTTCGAAATGTCCAGATTGAGGGGGGATTCAATCTGCTATTAACCATTATCGTCGGAATCAGAGCGCGAGTTTCCATCTAGCGTGCGATATTCTCTATCTGTTAATTAGATAAGGGGTCACATGGACATTCGTCAATTGCGTTCGATGGTCGCGGTGATGGATTACGGGGGTTTCTCGGCGGCTGCCGCTGCGCTAGGAACGGTTCAATCCAACGTGTCAACCCACCTGTCCAAGCTCGAGGCTGAGGTCGGCTTCATCTTGATTGATAGGCGCACCGGAATACCAACCGAGGAGGGTGCGCTGGTGGCGAATAGGGCGAGGCGCCTCCTCGCCGAGCTCGAAGCGATAAAATCCGATCTTTCTGCGATGGCCGGAGATCTCCACGGTCGAGTCAGAATCGGAATGATCGGAACGACTGCTAGGTGGATGATTCCGCTTTTGGTCCCAAGGACTCAAATTGCCCACCCCAATGTCAAACTCGAGATCTCCGAGGGGACGTCTTCGTCACTACAGAACCGTCTTAACGTCGGTCGAGTCGACCTCGCATTGATCAACAGGCCGATTGGAGCGAGTGAACTCGAGTTTCATCCGCTTTTCGACGAATCGCTAGTTCTGCTGGTCGATAAGTCCCACCGCTTAGCAAACGCCGACGAAATCTCCGTCTCTGATCTGGCGAATGTCAAGCTCATTACGCCGCCAAAAGGAACTGGCTTCCGTGACGAATTAGACGCAGTCGCCGCTACTCATGGAGTCAAGATTGAGTCGAAGGCCGAAGTTGACGGGCTGAGGCTGATAGCCGCATTGGCGATGGACGGCTTCGGACCCGCAATCCTTCCCAGTTCATCGATACCCGAGCACCAGATGGACCACCTTAAATCGATATCAATAAAGGATCTCGCTCCCCGTAGAATAGGATTTGCCCGTTTAGCGAAATCACTCGATTCTGCGGCGTCGAGGGCGGTCGCCGAAATTCTGGTCCAGATCGCCTCGGAAAATGCGACGACACCACCTTCGGGAATAACCTTTCTTCAACCGAATTAGCTCCAAAAAGTCAGCTTTTTGGAGGGATCTTCGCTCAAAAGCCCCTAGCATTTGCAATGCTACTAATCGGTAACTAAACGCTAAGGAGACGTCTAAATGGGTCAAGCCTGCGAGGGACGCGTCGTAATCGTCACTGGATCCGGTCGAGGTATCGGCCGAGCCCACGCACTGGAGTTCGCTCGGCAAGGGGCTTCCGTCGTGGTCAATGACCTGGGCGCAGAGGTTGACGGATCGGGATCTGGCACCGGGCCGGCCTGAGAAGTCG
>JAKAPB010000495.1 GCA_021823045.1 Actinomycetes bacterium
TATACCCCCTACAGGGAAGTTCGGTGTATCTTGCTAGCACGTTCTCCGGCGCAACTGAGCGTCAAGGGGCATGAGTTGCAAGAGACCAAAATCTCTTATCAACCTTGTGCGGATAAGTCTAAGGATTCTGAGCAGTTATGCTCAGGTTCTTAGAAGCAGCAAGAAAAAGGCTCAATCGTGGGCTTTGAGATGTGCCTCTGGTACTCTTGACCGATTCAAGATCCGAAGTAGATTAGCTCGTCGTCGCTAAGTAGCCGTGACCGTATTAGAAACCGAACACCCAGCGGTGCTTCTAGCGAAAACCCGGCCCCACGACCTTTGACGACGTCCACGGTCAGATGGGTATGTTTCCAATATTCGAACTGCGATTTTGACATCCACATGGCTACGTAGCGCCCATCGCCAAGGTCGAGATCGCCGAGTTTTACATCTGAGTCGCCGAGGATAAACTCGCCCTCCAGGAAGCACATGGGCGAGCTACCGTCGCAGCATCCACCTGACTGGTGGACCATGAGCGGACCGTTAGCGTCGAAGAGGCGACGGAATACTTCCGCCGCCTCTTCGCTAACCGCCACTCTGGACGGACCGGCCAAGTTAGAAGAAACCTAACTTGTTTGGCGAGTAACTCACCAGCATATTTTTCGTCTGCTGGTAGTGATCTAGCATCATCTTGTGGGTTTCACGCCCGATACCGGACTGCTTGTAGCCTCCGAATGCTGCGTGAGCAGGATACGAGTGGTAATTGTTGATCCACACTCTTCCGGCTTGAATCCCGCGACCAAGGCGATAGGCGGTATTTATGTCACGGGTCCAAACACCCGAACCCAGACCGTAGAGGGTGTCATTGGCGATAGACAGGGCGTCATCGTAATCCTTGAACTGTGTTACCGACACGACGGGTCCGAAGATCTCTTCCTGGAAGATACGCATCTTGTTGTGGCCGTAAAAGACCGTTGGCGTGACATAGTACCCATCGGCGAGATCTCCTTTCAGTTCGCAACGCTCCCCTCCGGTCAGCACCTGGGCACCTTCGGCCTTTCCGATTTCAATGTAGGAAAGGATCTTCTCTAGTTGGTCGTTGCTGGCTTGTGCTCCGATCATGGTCTCGGTGTCGAGCGGGTTACCCTGCTTGACCGCCTTGGTCCGCTCTAAAGCATCGGCGATGAAGGAGTCGTATATCGAGGCCTGAATGAGGGCACGAGATGGGCAGGTGCAAACCTCACCCTGGTTGAGGGCGAACATTGTGAAGCCTTCAAGGGCTTTGTCGTAAAAGGAGTCCCGCGCACTCGCTACGTCCTCGAAGAAGATATTGGGACTCTTCCCCCCGAGCTCTAGGGTCACCGGGATAATGTTCTGGCTCGCATACTGCATGATCAATCTACCGGTGGTCGTCTCGCCGGTAAATGCTACCTTGGCGATCCTCGGGTGTGAGGCGAGTGGCTTCCCGGCTTCGAGGCCGAATCCGTTTACGATATTCAAAACTCCCGCTGGAAGGATGTCTCCGAGTAACTCGATTAGCACGAGTATCGAGACAGGAGTCTGCTCCGCTGGCTTCAATACGATTGCGTTTCCGGCCGCCAGGGCGGGTGCGATCTTCCATGCGGCCATGAGGATCGGGAAGTTCCAAGGAATGATTTGGGCAACGACGCCGAGCGGCTCATGGAAATGATAGGCGACCGTGTCGTCGTCGAGCTCTCCGAGGGTCCCTTCTTGAGCCCTGACCGCACCGGCGAAATACCTGAAATGATCTATGGCGAGCGGAATGTCTGCAGCGAGTGTCTCCCTAACCGGCTTCCCATTGTCCCAAGTCTCGGCTGCGGCGATAAGTTCTAAATTAGCTTCCATCCGGTCGGCGATCCGGTTTAGAATGTTCGCCCTCTCGGCTACCGAGGTCTTAGACCAACCAATGAATGCCCGGTGGGCCGTCTCGATCGCTAGCTCGATATCGTCAGAGTCGCTCCTGGCCACCTCGCAGAATGGCTTGCCGTTGACCGGCGAGACATTTTCGAAGTAGTTGCCGGCTTTCGGGGCCACCCACTCCCCGCCGATCCAGTTTTCGTATCTGGATTTAAAGTTGACGATGCTCCCCGGAGTTCCCGGTGCGGCGTATACTGACATTTTCCCTCCATATTTTCCCCGGCCCCCAGGCGGCGGCGAAGATAATTACCACTGCGAAAATATGCCTTTCTAGGTTGCAAAAGGGTTGCAAAGGTCGCGGTGCTTAGAAATATTTTTTACCAGCTCAAGTGTCGTTGTGCTGGTGATCCCGGCTGGCAGATTTTTGGCCCTCGAGCTGCGTGAACGAGAGGTGAGTCAGCTCAGGATAGCCGAGCTGTCGGGGGAGCACCTTTTGGCGAGCCTAGCTACCAGTTCTAAGGCGCCGGCTAGTTACGAATGCCCATGGCGATTGCTCGAAAAAGCCGTCAGTCGGAACCTGAGCCAGGTGAATTTCTGGTCGGATATCGCCTTCTCCCAGGCACCCAACGAGTAAGCGATGTCATTTGCTAACGATGCCATCAAGTCGAAGAGCAGGATGCTACCGGTGCCTTGAGAAGTGGCCAGCCTTAGCGCACGAATGACTAATAGCCACAAAAGCGTCCTTCGCATTCCTTTGTGGAAGAGTGAGAGGACGATGATCGGCGCTAAGTAGGTTCTCGAATAGAGGTCTTCTACCCCTGCC
>JAKAPB010000496.1 GCA_021823045.1 Actinomycetes bacterium
ATGAATCTACGGATTATAGCCGCAGATTCAAATGTCCACCACATCGACGCTCCGCCAATGCAGCAGCGAACATATATGGCCGACCGAATGACAAGTTAGCACCTCATTGCATCAACTTGTGCCGCAAATACAAACAAAAAACAAAGTTGAACAGGAGATTTCTCTCATGCCTTAGCCAAACTAGCCCTTATATTGAGTTATCCACAGGCTTGCTTTCGTATATTCCCCTGCCGCCGTCCATCTTCAAGTAAAAAAAACAAGCTTCCAATGGAGTCGAAGTGGTTTGGACACTTAACTTTTGCCCTTCATTTTTTGCTTTTTGGTTAGAGCGAAATTGCGTACCTGGGCCTTTACCAAGGTTAGATTATTTGCTTCTTCACCTGCACTTATGTATAAACTGGCTCCTGCTAGTCGCTGTCTCTTCCTTGCAACATACAGGTCCCTTTCCCCGCCATCAGGGTGTCTCGTTCAGAATGGCGTCGGTCGATCCGTTGGCCATAAGGCTTGCATTTTAAAGTATAAGAAAATAAGTCTGTGTCTTATATTCCGCCAGACCATAGCAACTGAAGTGTTGGGGATGCTCTGGGCGGCCTCGGGTCAGAAAACTTAAGCATAAAGTCCGCTCGCCTTCAACTAATGAATGTGTTACATTTCCCTAATTCTTTCTGTCCCGGGTCGCCTGAAGCCCAGTTACCAAACTCCGCTCGCCTTGCCCCAAATACGCGCCTCCGAACTAGCAGATAACTTAGGAAGTCGATCCTCCATGGACAAGTGGCACTCAACACCCCCTACCGCTAGAGTCGATATTCAGAAGGCGTTTTGAAGGATCGCAGATATTATTCAATTGTTTGGATGCGTTAGGTGAAAGGGACCCAGCATCACCATGTCTGAACAGGACGGACCACACGAACCTTTAGACGCTGCGGCCATCCTTGAACGGTCGATATTCGCTATAGGCAGGACGCTCAGGCGACTACTTGCGAGCACCGAACCTGGGCCTACTTCGGTAACCCTCGCAGGCTTCTGGGAGCTGATCACCATTCGTGACCTGAAGGTCTGTAGGGCCTCTGATCTCGCTACGGCGATGAACCTTGACGCATCTACCATTTCAAGGCAGATCAAGTCCCTAGAGGCCTCAGGATTCGTCTCAAGGCAAGTTGACTCCGATGACGCTAGGGCGATAAGGCTCACTCTGACTCCATTGGGGCGTCAAGCAATCGAAGAGATGATCCAGTTGAGGAGGGATCGGCTCGCAGAAGCACTAATCAAGTGGGAATCGGCTGACACCGAACTGCTCCTTGGCCTGCTGGCCCGACTAATAGTCGATCTCGAAGGCTAATTAGCTCAGCCGCTGAATCCAAGACTTCGGTACCTCTGCAGCCAAAAAAACCGCCTACCTCCGGAGGCTCCAATCTCCGGTTCGGTTTCGCCTTGCAGCCAGATGCCCTCCTCCCCTTTCCGTTACGGCGCCAAACCGAGCAGCAATTCTCACCACCCCACCGAGCAAAAACCAGTTGGTGCTTCATCGCATATCAGTAGATACCGTTAATTGCGGTAAGGTCGGAACCGACGGGCTGAGTCTTCTGCTGACTCGAATCAAAGTGTCTTTTTTCTGGCATGCGTCCGACACGCCATTCCGACAGACGCAGTCATTCATACCGTCTCAACTGCAGCATCTTGGATGATCACCGTATAAACAATCAAAATGGGGCCACCGGTCGGCCCACCGGAGTAACCGAGATACCAGATAAAGGAAGGACAAGTTTCGTGTGTTACTTATCTATCGCCACGAAAAAGTAACCCCAGAAATCGGCCGTCATCTACCCACAATAAATCCAGACTGCGAAATGAGTATTTGGCGGATCAAACAGCGCAAAGTTCTCCACGGCCTCCACCCGCTATCTCACTGCTTCCCGAAGAAGGCAATTGCCCATAGAAAATAAAATGATCAAACCTAGTTGTATTGCGATATATCGCGATATACTTTAGTCATTGATTCGATTTCGGATTCTCAGCTCAAAAGATCGATCCTCCTTGTCGAGCAAATCTTGAAAATCGACTTAGAAGAGAAAGGAACTCAATATGCACGAAGAACACGAGATGGGACACCACCACCCATGGGGCGGCGGCGAATGTGGCTGTGGCGGACAGAGACACGGTCACTTCTCACCAGAAGGAGAGCATCATATGCACGGCCACGAAGGCGACCAGGAGTTTGAGAGGCCCAGGTTCGCTGGGGGACCAAGGGGCTTCAGGGGACCCGCAAGACGGGGACCCAGGGGTCCATTCAGGGGCGGCCCAGAATTTTTCGGTCGAGGACCAAAGGCCGCCAGGGGTGACATCCGGCTCGCAATCCTCCGTCTCATCCAGGGACAGCCGATGCATGGCTACCAGATCATCCAGGAGCTCGAGACGCTTACCAATGGCGCTTGGAAACCGAGTCCGGGCTCAATCTACCCAACCCTTCAAGCCCTGGAAGATCAGGGACTGCTGGTTGCTGAGGTTGTCGAGTCAAAGAGGGTCTTCACCCTCACCGACCAGGGTCGGGAGTACCTAAACGGACTGGCCGACGGCCCACTCCCTTGGGAGACCGTCACAAATGACACAGCTACTTCGCTCTTTGCCCTTCGGGATCAGATCAAGCAACTCGCAGTAGCGGTCATGCAGCTCGCA
>JAKAPB010000014.1:0-2500 GCA_021823045.1 Actinomycetes bacterium
GAATACGAGAAATATCCGTTTGAAGCGCCTGGCAAGGCTGAATCGATCGGAAAACGACCGGCACGGCTCGAATCAGATAGCCGCTTAGTCGCGCACTTCCCGTTCCTGAGCCGATTGAAATGACGCGCACTCAAAGAATCTACGCTTGACATGATCACTCAGTCGAGGCCGTCGATTTTCTTGCGCTCCGACAGCCTCGCTCCAAGTGCAGCAACCTGAGACCGATGGCTCATAGATAGCTTGGCTAAAAGGTTTGAAACGTAGTTCTTGACCGTTTTTTCGGCAAGGAACATCTCGCTGGCGATCTGCTTATTGGTTTGACCGTCGGTAATCAGTTCGAGGATTCTACGTTCCTGTGCTGAAAGTTTCGAAAGAGGGTCGTCCTCCTCTTTTGGAGACCTAAGTCTCGCCAAGACTCTCGCGGTAACCGCCGGGTCTAGCAGGCTCTCACCACCAGCCACTCGCCTGATGCCGTCCACGAGATCCCCTAATTTAATCTGCTTCAAGAGATACCCCGAAGCGCCAGCAAGAATCGAGGAGAACAACGCCTCATCGTCAGAGTGCGAAGTTAGCATAAGACAGGCGACACCGGGATAAGTAGAACGAATTTCCCTACAAAGTTCTATCCCGTCGCCGTCAGGGAGCCGAACGTCCAACAGCGCAACGTCTGGACGAGCGCTAGCGATGCGCGCCAATGCCTCTTGCACCGAACCAGCTTCACCCGTCACCTGGAGATCATCCTCGGCGTCTACGAGGCTCGAAATGCCCCATCGTACCACCTCGTGGTCGTCGACTAGGAATACCCGAATTGTCATACTCACACCTTACTCACCGCAGCACAACATGACAGAACAGAAGACACGGGCCAAAAGACCTAATCTTTCCGCCAAATATACCCAAATTATCAAATCGTTTGCTAGCAAAACGATGGGCAAAAAAACCCGAATTGCATTCATACATTTCCATCTAATCAGCGCAGGAGCGAAATAGCCCCTAACGCCAGAGTAAGATCCAGATTGGACGGGTGTCAGTGGCGCATAGTCAGGATGTCCACGAAGTTGGGTGGTGTGTATTTTCGCACATCAGAGAGGTTGATGTACCGTGATAAGAAGGATACTCGTGGGAGTAGATGGTTCTACCAACTCCTTGGGTGCTCTGAATTGGACCATCGCCCTAGCTCAACAGACCAATGCGGAAGTGATAGCTGTTCACGCAATGGGCCTAAAGCCAATTGAAGAGGACGGCAAATTTTTATCCCCCGAAGAGGCGAGGCACATAGTAGCAGACCTGCTGGATTCGGTGTGGTGTGCACCGCTGAAGATTTCAGGAGTCAAACACCAGAATCTGCTCATCGAAGGAAGCCCCGTTACCGCCCTCTTGGAAATTGCTGGCGAGTTGGCGGTCGACCTCATCGTGGTTGGTACTCGCGGACACTCCGTCGGCGAGGCTTCGATTGGCAGTACAGCGCATCGGATCATAGAAGAGTCAAAGACCCCGGTAGTAGTACTTCCGCCGAGACCATCCGATGGATAAGGAGTTCAATGCCGAGATCGATCGACGGGCGAGGGGGATATTAACTGATCGATGCGGTTGAGTCGACCAGCAACGCCCTGTTGACGGGACTCGACATCGTTTTACAAGGAGGTTCGAAATGACAGAAATCAATAACCTAAAAATTCAGACCAAGAACGTTGTGGTGGTCGGGACCGACGGTTCCGACGCCGCTTCTAGGGCGGTCTCCTACGCTGGATCCGAAGCTAACGTCAGAGGTAGCAAGCTCCTGATAGTGCATAGCTGGTTCATCCCCAACTTCGGCTACGGATCCGCATACGTAGCACCAATCAATGAGATCGAGATAGCCGCTCAAGAAGTGGTCAACAAGGCGGTTGAGGCCGCAAAAGGAGCTTTTCCAGCGATCGAGGTTGAAGGAAAACTAATCGAGGGCACACCGGGTGTCAGATTAGTTGAAATCGCCGACAAGGAAGCCGACATAATCGTCATTGGCACCCGCGGACACGGCAGTTTTACGAGCCTTCTTCTAGGTTCGGTCAGCGCGTATATCCTACATCACAGCAAGGTCCCGGTCCTTTTGGTAAGGCCAGAAGCCAGCCACTAACCAAACCTACCGTTTAGCCTCGGCCTGGCCGACTGGTCATTGCCTGACCGGTTTCGTTTGTGGGATTTGTCGCTGGCATTTTCGGATCGAATTTGGGACATTACTGCATGAATTTGCCGATAAAGACTCTACCTTACCCCTCTAGCCTTCTGGAGAAACCTAGCTGGCTAGCCTTGAACCCACTATCAAGGCACGTGTATGGCTCGATGGTCCTTTTGATACGGAGCAAAGAGGCTAGGGTTTGCATTGGTGCCTTCCCCACTTCTGGTCTTAGTTGTCCTGACTAGAATTCCTTGCATTTAGTGAGCTATATCTGGTCGAGGCAATACTTCGCACCAAAGGTCGGCTCCTACAATTCAGATGAAGCCTCCGGATGACCTAACC
>JAKAPB010000014.1:2510-12759 GCA_021823045.1 Actinomycetes bacterium
AACCAGCAAGGAGGAGTTCTTCACATGATAAATTCGGGCGGACTACCGTTACAAGATAGCTGAACAGTCCTGGGCCAAACTTACGATCAAAGCACAAAAGGATACCGCCTCTGACTAGGCGGTATCTGAGTATTTCAGCATGATCGTTCTGTTGAATTACCTCCAAGGGTGGTTGAGATGAGTACCTCCATGAATCCAAATGCCTTGCGCTGTGGCGGAGTGGGGATAGAGAGCTTGTCAATCTTTAACCCGCCGGCGAATTCCACGGTGTTTCTCGCCAAGGTGGCGAGGTGAGTCAAAAAGGTGGAAAAGCTGTGCAGAACCTCGCCGCAGGAAGTCTGTTTGCTGGCGTCCTTGAGCTTGGCGGCATCGCTGCGTTATGCAGTTGTCACGGGATCGATCCGTTCGGGGGTCTCCTCATCACCGAAACCCAGCGACGCCGCGCGCAGCGGACCCCGTAGAGACGGGCGGCGAAGTCATGGATAATGGACACTGAAGTCGTCTGCCAGGTGGGCCTTCTCCTCGGTCACTCCATCGGCGAACACGATCTCGCGCCCCTGCAACCCGAGCATTGCATCGAACCAACCAAACCCGACACGTTACAGCCGATCCTTGTGCTCGACCACCAGCGTCTCCCACAAGTCGTGCTTCAACAAAGCGGTTTAGCTCGGGCGGGTGTCGTTCACCCCAGAGGCGATCTCCCTGACCACCGGCAATCTAGCGATGTTGGCAAACTCTCACATCCGCTGCGCCTGCCGCTATGGGTCGTCTTTCTGCTAGTGAGTGACAACCCGTGCATAGAGAGCGGCCTTGCCGACGAGAGCGCGCTGCAAGTCGGGGACTACGCATGGCCAGACTCGTCGAGGTAGGGACTTTCGATCTTCCCCGTCCTGTACCAATTCCATGCGCAGCGTTACTAGAACCCGCTCAGCCCCGGGCGTACTCCGACAGATTCATACGCGGCAGTGTACCAAACGCCACAAAGATTCTACGAACAGCCATGGAATCACGGAACTAGTCCACGCCCTCTGGGTTATATCCAATCAAGCAAATGGCCTCAGAAGGTCTGTTCACAACTTTTCTAACTCGCTCGCTCGATTAATGGTCCAAACGCTGCCAGCGCAACGACCGCAATTCAACCCCTCAGTTACCGCTCTGAAACGAGCTCGTAGAAGATCTTCACTGGTCTAACCGGTTGAACACCACAAAATGTGGTGTTCAACACAACTAACACCTCTTCTTTACCACTATTAGTGATTTCCTGTTCAAGTTTTCTCACTTTAAGTCGACAATTTAATCAGTTGTATGGGTGGATACACAGATGGTGGTGAGGTTGATGAAGCGAAATACCAAGGATTTTAGTAGAAGTCGGGTGCTAGCGAAGTGCACGGCGCTCACAGTGTTGCTTTCTGCCTCTGCGGCCGCCGGGTACAGCACCCCAGCGAATACTCCGAGCAACTTCAGATCAAAGGCTACGGTCAGTGCAGTTGCAAACTCGGCCAAGTACCTAAACGACAACTTCGTACTAAAGGCTTCTACCGGCGCACCGATTGTTGCTGCGGTTCCAACACCGGACAACAAAGGCTACTGGCTTGTCGGTCCGGATGGGTCCGTATATACAGCCGGAGACGCAGGTAACTTCGGTTCGCTGGCGGGTAAAGCTCTGAACCAACCGATCGTCGGTATGGCTGCGACTCCGGACGGAAAAGGGTACTGGCTCGTAGCCAAGGACGGTGGAATCTTCTCCTTCGGTGACGCTCAATTCTACGGGTCAACCGGGGCGATGAAGCTAAACCAGCCTATCGTTGGAATGGCCGCTACTGCGACTGGCCAGGGGTATTGGCTGGTAGCCAAGGATGGTGGAATCTTCACATTCGGCGACGCCAAGTTCTACGGGTCAACCGGGGCGATGAAGCTAAACCAGCCTATCGTTGGAATGGCCGCTACTGCGACTGGCCAGGGGTATTGGCTGGCAGCCAAGGATGGTGGAATCTTCACATTCGGCGACGCCAAGTTCTACGGGTCAACCGGGGCGATGGGATTAACTCAGCCTATCGTTGGAATGGCCGCCACGACTAAGGGTGGTGGATACTGGCTAACGGCCCAGGATGGATCCGTCTACTCCTTCGGTAGTGCAACCTTTTATGGCGGGGGAAACACCGTAGCAGCGGGCAATACATTCGCTGGGATCACGGCTAACTCAACCGGTGGCTATATCCTCGTCACTACTACCGGCAGCGCCGTAAACTTCGGTCCTGGAACAACCCCAACTGCGACCCCAGTGCCAACTCCAACCAGCTCAACTTCGAACCCGATAGCGGGAACCGGAAGCAGCGCCGGCTCCACTTGGAACAATTACGGCGTAACCTCCGATGCGAGCCTGAGCTTCCCGGATACCAGCTACTACGAGCAAACCCAACCCGCACCCGCATCTGCGGGATACGGGTTTCTGCTTACGCAGAACTCTTCGAGTAATGTACCAGTTCGTTGGAATCCATGCCAGGCAATCAACTACGAGCTCGATCTCCAATATGCTCCGGCAAACGGACAGAGCTTGGTCCAGCAATCTCTCGCAGAAATCACAAATGCCACTGGAATTCAATTCAATTACGTAGGGCAAACTTCGACACTTCCTACGCTTAATAGGCCTGCCACGGTCCAAACTCCCAGCGGCACCGAATGGGCGCCGGTTCTCATCGCTTGGGAGCCAAATGGGGCGACGAATTATCTCACTGGCACCGGCGTTATTGGCATGGGCGGGTCGGCAGCGCTATACACCGGGACTAGGTGGGAGTACGTAACCGGTGAGGCGGCCTTCTCTTCAACCTATCCAGCTACTGCCGAACAGGAAACTTCGCTGGTTCTGCACGAGCTAGGGCACGTTATCGGCTTAGGTCACGTTGCGGACCCAACACAAGTAATGAACCCCGTCGATAATTTCAATGCCCCAACAACCTACCAGGCGGGTGATCTTGCAGGCTTGGCACACCTTGGCGAAGCAGCTGGCTGTTTGACCGAACCAACCCCATAGATATCTCTAACCGTACCACCCATATAAAAGCAGCCGAGTCTCCACCCAGGCTCGGCTGCTTTTCAGTTAACGCCCACTTGGTCTTTATTTAACCAATTCCCGCTAGCTTGGCAAAGATGGATCTTGGAATAGCGAATCGTCGTGCCTTAGTGACCGGAGGGTCGCAGGGCTTAGGACTCGGTACCGCAGTTGCACTGGCTGACGAAGGCGTAAAGGTAGTCATTGCGAGCCGATCACAAGAAAAACTCGACAAGGCAATGACCGATCACCCCTCGATATTTGGCTCAGTGGTGGCCGACCTTTCGACCCCGGTGGGAGTCGAAAACCTCATAGGTTCGGCCCAGTCACAGCTAGGTGGGATCGACATAGTAGTCTTAAATGCCGGCGGACCAAAGGCGGGCGGATATCGATCGGCGAGCATCCAAGACATCGAAACGGCTCTCAATCAAAATTTACTCTCAATGATCTCCGTGGCTCAAGCAACCGTCGAACCGATGATCCAGTCAGGCTGGGGCAGAATACTAGCAATCACCTCCCTATGGGTTAGGCAACCGGGCACGAACCTTATCCTCTCCAACACCGCACGAAGCGCCCTAACCGCCTATCTCAAGACGTTGGCGGCCGAGGTAGCTGCAGCTGGGGTGACGGTAAATACAATTCAACCGGGATTGCACAAGACGGACAGGCTAATTCAGCTCCACGGGGGTGACCCTTCGGCAGCCGCAGCGAGCTTGCCTTCAAAATCTTTTGGCGACCCATACGACTTTGGGAAAGTCGCCGCCTTCCTCCTATCAGAGCCAGCAAAGTATGTCAATGGCACTTCACTTTGGGTCGATGGCGGTCTTTACGCGGGCCTGATGTAGCAGGAGAGGCGCAGTCTTAATGGGCATTTGGGTAAGCCATTCTTTCGGAAATCCACTTCGCCTTGGCTGGAAGCGGTTAACCAAAGTCCTAATCGGTAGTAGATTACAAGGTGGTATGACAAAGTAGGAAGGCAAGATCCGTGATAAGACATATCGCAGCTTTTCGTTTCAACCCGACGGTTTCGACCGAGAAGATCTCCGACCTAGAAAAGGCCGTCGCAACCCTACCAGGTCATATTTCCGCCATTAAGTCCTTCGCCCATGGTCCCGATCTACACCTCTGGCCCGAGGGGACTAACTACGACTATGTGGTCGTTGCTGACTTTGACTCCGAGCAGGATTACCGAGACTATGCGATCGACACATTTCATCAAGAAATGATCAAGAAACATCTCCTACCAATTCTGAAGGACCGGGCCGCTATCCAATTCGAGTTCTAATCGGGGCGATATGAACCTCCACGCGCTTTGGGACGGGGTTTTCTGACTCCGTTGTATGGTCAAGGTCATGTCTATCAAGACGCTATCGGCCATGCGGGTGTGCTCTTGGCAGTAGTCCGTAGTAGAGAATACCTTTGCGAGGGAGACACTTTAGGTCGCCATCCTATGCTGTCGTGTCGTGTGGTGGAGTGCTACTGGCGATAGCGAAAAAGTGAGTAGAGAAGCAAGGACTGCCCAGGCGCACAGCAGGTAAAGCGAAGAGGAATGTGGCCGCTATACAGCTAACACTGACTTGCTCCTGAAATCCAGCAAACAGTAAGGAAACGTGGTCATCCTGAGACAGCCGACAAGTTCCTTGGCCACTGGTTCAATCTTGGCAATGAACCGGTTGTGGGTTACTACAGATCGTACCTGTTTCCAAACGTGTTCCTGAGTATTGAGTTGGGGAGAATAGGGTGGGAAGTAGCCTGCTTCTATATAGCGGCCAGCCAATGCCACTTGAACAACGTTGCCTCGGTGCCAGCAAAAGCAGAATCCTCTCCTTGGGATAGATCTTTCGGATCTTTGTAAGACTGGCTGCTGTTTCATGCATCGTCTGACGCTCTGTAGAAAATGCATGTTCTATCTCTGTTTTAGGTTCAAAAAGCCGTAGATGCTCCGGATCTTCCGGGTTCCGCTGGTCTCAATTACAGCCGAAGTAGTTACTTTCGGAATCCACACTTTTTGGGTAGTAGTCCCTTGAGTGAGAACCATCTCGTCTTCAGTGAGAATCACAGTATCTGGATTAGAGAATGCCTCTTCTAGACGTGAGTGCTGCTCTTTTTCCCTCGCTACCACCTCTGCCTCAGCCCTTTCAAAGCGCTTGCCCGGCAGATGGAAGCTAAACCCGCTCTCTAGAAAATCAGGTAGTAGCTCGCCTTAGATGCATAGATGACACCGTATTTGTGCTTTATAATGCTAGTCAGTCAGGATCCGTATTGACCAAAGCGGCGAGTTGTATAGACGTGGTCATTCCGAGTTGTCGTCACAGGTGTGGCGATCACTTCATCGCTCTGAGTCCTGATGAGAAGTACCGGAGCGTTGTTGTAGCGCTAGTCTTTGAATGCTTCAGTGCCAATGCTTCGTAACGCCAGTCGCATTCGCTGCAAGTGTTTTTCCGAAAGTCCGATCTCATCCAGAGGATTTCCGGCCTCCAGGGTAACAGCTGCCAGCGCCCGCTTGTATTCGTGGATGTTCTCAGTCTCACCCATGAATGCTTTGAGGGTGGCGAGTTTTACGGGTTTGAGCTTGACCTGTGAAGATTAACACACCCCAAAAGAAACTAGAAGAACCTTTTAGGAGCATTTTTGAGTGTGATGTCTATAGACCTCTCCATCGCTGTGAGGCAAGTGCGCTCCGATTTGTCCAAGCTGGGGTTGGTACTTTGGGGTGAGACTAGCCTAGGCCGACTTAAGGCCTAAAAACAGACAAAGTAGCATCGATTTCCTCCACTGTCACTCAAGAACACGCAGCGGCAGAGACCCTATCCAGATCAGCCGATCCGGGTAACAAAAGAGGCGGAGTCACCGGTCAGCTTGAAGTCGGAAAGGAACTTCCCCGAGTTCCTGATCTGGTCTATTCTCCCCCAAAATGAATTCATCTCACAGACGACGCTCTCGGTTTTAGGTTCAACAACACCTTGGAGTTCGGCTATTGCCGCCGAGCCTTCCCGGACAAATGTTAAAAAACTCTTCGGCGAAGACTCCTTTAGAGAGCCAGATACCCTAGCCAGAACTTCGATAAAATTGTCCAATTCCATCGCGAGCATGGCCCTGTTAGGCCAGCAAAGTTCCGCAACTCGCTCAGGGATGCCATTCGCAACCCTCGTTGCGCTTCCAAAAGAGCCCGCAGCTAGCGCTCGGGCTACGGAAACTTCCAAATGCCCACTCAATGCAACTCCCAGCGCCTCAGCTAGAACGTGTGGGAGATGCGACACGACAGCTACAGCCTTGTCATGAACAGCCGCCGACAGAGGTATCATCTCGAAATCCATGGATCGCGAGAAGATCTCGAAAAGGTCGAGACTTCTTCTTGGTTCAGCTCTGAAAGCGGTTGGGATCTCCGCCCATCTAGAGCGAAATAAGATTTCTGGGTCGGAGCTGTTGAACCCGCTCCCCTCCCTTCCCGCCATCGGGTGGAGGCTCAGATGGGTAACGCCCCGGTGGGCAGCGACAGCTCTAGCAATAGAAGTAATCGTTTCGGTCTTGGTCGAAGCCACATCCACAACTAGCAGGGGCGTCTGCCGACCGCTTTCGAGTCTCGCGGCTAGCAGATTCGACACCGCTTCAGACAATACCGGATTTGGAGGAGCAAAAAGTATCGTCCCACACTTACCTAAAAGCTCTTCCGGACGCACTACTGTATCGATGCCGCGCCTTTTAGAATTACGCATAGTTGCTTCATCGGGATCGAAGGCCAGCACCTCACAGTGCTCTCGGATCGAAAGGGCTATTGAACCGCCAATATGTCCCAGACCTATTACACCTACTGAAAGTTTAGAGTCCAAGCGAACTCGGCTCCAGGCTCCCTTGGGGCAGGGAATAGAACGGCGTTGTTACCTCGGCACCCTTCCATTTTGGATAAGAACCAAGAATCTTTACCGACGCACCGATCTTCAAAAGCGACTGCACCGCCAACGATACCGAGTCTTGCGAAATATGTCCTTCGCAGGTTAAGTAGAAGCTGTGCATCCCTATCTTCGCCTGCAGTGGCCGAGAAAGGATCGATAGCATGTTCACCCCAGAATCTGCAAAAACCTTAGCCACCTCGGACAGTGATCCAACTCTGTCGGCGCCCGGCGTAATGACGAGAGATGTCTTATCGACTCCAGTTGGATCGGGAATCTCTTGACCAATCAAGACATAGCGGGTTCTTATCTCTCCGACATCGGATACCTCAGAACCGTACATCACCAGATCGAACTGCTCCCCGACTTCCGGCGGAGCTAGGGCTATCAGAGTGGAGTCCCGCTCCGATACAACCAGACGACACGCATCAGAGGTGGACAGAGCGTGTCGGGTCACCAAACCCCTCTCTTTGATGAATCGCGATGAGAGGTCGAGGATCATTGGATGAGAAACTACCGACGTCGCAAGATGGAGATCAGCCAGCCCGAAGGAGGCTATCCCCTCGGCCAGTACAACCTCTCCTTGTATTCGAACGTTGCTGGATGAAAAGATGAGCTTGTCGAGAATAGTCGTCATCTCACCCTCGGTCGAGTTTTCCATCGGCAGGATACCGTAGCATCCAGGTGTAAAGTTCACAGTTTGGATAACTTCGGCCACCGAGGGCATCGGAAGGGCTTCAAACTCCTCGACAGATTCGAACAACTTGATAGCACGAAAGTCCGAAGTCCCCTTTGGTCCGGTAAAACATATTATTTTCTCACTCGGCTCCATAGTGAACTCTCCCGAATTTAGCCCTTTGGCGGTAATCGAACGTCGAGGAGCTGACCCACTACCTACTGAGCATTCTCCTCACGAAAAGACTAGAGCAAATAAGTTTCACGACTGTAACCACTGTGTCTCCAAAGCACCTCATGACACGTTAAGCTCACGATTAGAGCCAGGAGGCCTCCTACGGAACTATGGCAAAGGGGAAGCAGTTGAGCGATGAACTAAAGGCCGCTAGGTGGCGGGAGAGCTTCGAATCCAAAATAGGCATCTGGACTCTCGCTCTCGAAGGGGTTGAGGTCCGGCAAGCGATGAAACTTGCAAAGGTCGTTGAGGAGCTAGGTTTCGACTCACTCTTTTTCGGAGAGGCATATGGGCGGGAGGCATTCGTCAACTCTACCCTTCTCCTTTCCGCCACGGACAGTCTGGTAGTAGGAACGGGTATAGCGAACATCTATGCAAGGGATGCCATGGCGGCAAACGCCGCAGCACGAACTATCGATGGCGCTTTCAAAGACCGATTTATTATGGGACTCGGTGTCAGCCACTTACCACTAGTCGAACGCTTCAGGGGTCATACATACCAAAGCCCGATCGAAACTATGTCCGCTTATCTCGATGCTCTCGACAAAGCGACCTTCATGGCCAAAGGCGATAACGACAGGCCGACTCGTGTCATCGCAGCCCTGGGGCCAAAAATGCTGGAATTATCGCGAGACCTGGCGGATGGGGCCCACCCTTATCTCGTCACTCCAGCCCACACAAAAATGGCAAGAGAGATTCTGGGACCTGACCGGCTGCTGGTAGTAGAGCAAGCCGTGGCGCTAACCAATGATCGTGATGAATTCCTGAGAAGAGCTCACCTACACCTTGAGTTCTATTCTGGTCTGCCAAACTACCGTAACAGCTGGAAGAGGCTGGGCTTTACGGACGAAGACTTTGTCAGAGGGGGATCAGAGAAGTTAAAGAACGCATTGGTAACCTTTGGGGACGAAGAGTCCGCGGGCAATGCGATCCAAGCCCACCTTGATGCTGGAGCGGACCAGGTGCTTCTTCAGCTGCTCGGCGAGGACATAAGTAAGCCTCCAGTGGACGATTGGAGACGAATGTCAGATTATCTGAAGCTCAAAAGCACCTGATCCCATTTCACGGGTGTACCCACCAGGTCAACCGAGCACGCCCTTTGTTGAAACTCCCGCAAAGGCCGGATACCAAAGAGCCAACTGGCAATTGACCGAACCAATCCCGGTTGTGGCGGATTGGCAATTTCGATCTGAAATCAGATCGAAAAGTCTTCACCCCTCCAGGTGCCGCTTTCGCTCGACCTTATGGCACCGGCATGAATATGACCGATGACCGATGCCTCAAGTTCGTCTACACGCTCCTGTAGTGAATGAAGCCCCGCTCCCAAGACATCTGGCATTACCGTTCCATCAAGATCTGGCTTATGAACGCGAGCCTGCTCACGGCTCCGCTGTACTACTTGGCCCGGAATACCTATTACCACGGAGTTGGCCGGAACTTCTTTGACCACAACTGCGTTTGCCCCAATTCTGGAGTCGCTTCCGATATAGACTGGACCAAGGATCTTGGCCCCCGCTCCTACGGTTACACGGTCTCCCAAAGTAGGGTGTCGCTTACCAACGTCCGTTCCGCGTCCACCCAGGGTAACGCCATGGTAAATCGTGACGTCGATTCCACACTCTGCGGTCTCTCCTACCACGACACCCGAGGCATGGTCGATAAAGAGGCCGTCACCAAGCTGTGCCCCTGGATGGATGTCTACATTTGTCCAGAAACGAGCGATCGCCGAGATAATCCTGGCGGACATTTTCCGGTCACTAATCCACAGTAGATGAGCCACCCGATAGAGGACTATCGCATGAAAGCCCGGATAAAGGAGAATCACTTCGAGCCTGTTTCTCGCTGCCGGATCCCGTTCGTAGGCGGCGTATAGGTCTCGTTTGATACTAGCCAACATCTGATTAATCCCCGAGTCCCTCGAACAGCGCCGTGCTCAGGTATCTCTCGCCAAATGACGGAATTACTACCACGATCAGCTTTCCAGCGTTTTCAGGCCGAGCGGCGATCTTCACCGCTGCTGAAACCGCAGCCCCCGATGAGATGCCCACTAATAGTCCTTCCTCCCGAGCCATGCGCCTGGCAAACTCGAAGGACTCAGCACCCTCTACCTGAACAATCTCATCGACGTATTTCCCGTCGTAAACCACTGGAACAAATCCTGCCCCGATCCCCTGAATTGGGTGCGGACCCTTAGGTCCACCTGAAAGAACCGCGGATGTCGAAGGCTCAACCGCCACCACTTGAAGTTCTGGCTTGCGTTCCTTTAGCGCCCGAGCCACGCCAGTAATTGTGCCACCGGTACCTACTCCTGCTACGAAGATGTCGATCTTACCATCGGTATCTCTCCAGATTTCCTCCGCAGTAGTAGCCTGATGTATCGCCGGGTTTGCCGGATTCTCA
>JAKAPB010000497.1 GCA_021823045.1 Actinomycetes bacterium
ACCGGTCATGCACCAACCATCGACGAAGGTTCTCTCAGACGCGACGGGGTTGTTCCAATATGACTGGGAAACACTCTGGCCTCGCAGCATAAGTTCACCTATGGAGCTATCTGGATCCGGTTCAAAGATGGCTGCGTCAACAACCGGCACAGCAAAGCCCACCGTCTCGGGTCGCAAGGTGGCATAGTGGTCCGGCAAAAAGGTTGCTAACGCTGAAGATTCGGTCAAACCAAACCCATTGCCAAGTTTTGCATTCGGAAACGACTTGCGTATCGCCTTGACTAGGTTCGGGGGCGTCGGTGCACCCCCATAGAGCACCCAGCTGACGCCTCCCACCTCCAAGGAGGAGAATTCTGGCGTATTCAATACCAACCAATAAATCGCCGGAACCGAAAGAAGCAAATTAATCGACTCCTGGCGCATTGCCTGGAAAAAGAGATTTAGGTCGAGTCCCGGCATAATAACACTCGTTCCTCCGAGCCCCAACGCAGGCATTAGCTGTGAGTTGCACCCCGTCACGTGGAAGAGAGGTACCGAAATTAGGCTCCTCATCCCTCCCTTTTCAAGCCCGGCGGCTCTCCGGCAATTCTCGACCGTGGCGACAAAATTCTCGTGAGATAATACAGCTCCCTTTGGGAATCCCGTCGTACCGGAAGTGTAAAAGATTGCAGCGGGATCGGTTGGAAGAGCGTCTTGGTACAGGTAATGGGTATTCCCGACGAGGTCTTCTTTGGTATCGATGGCAAACTTAGCGTCGGAGTCGGAGATCACAAACTCAACCTCTTTTTCGGTAAGGCGTGTATTCACCGGAACGACGATCCCCCCGGCAAAAATCACCCCGAGAAATCCAACTACCCAGTCGACGCCAGCCCCGAGTGTGAGGGTTACCCGATCACCGCTCTTCAAACCCCTCTCTACCAGCCCACCAGCACATGCGGTCGACCGATCCCAAAGTTCTCCGAAAGTGATCCTCGATCCACCCAACTCAACTAGGGCTTCGGAGTCTCTGTACTCCTCTACCGACCGCTGGATCATTTCAGTTAACGTTGCGGCGATCTCCTGATATCGCAAGATTCCATCGGAACTCCTAAGAACTCCGGACTGATCAAACGGATGAATCTCCGAACTGGTTTCAAGTGGTCCATTAGACACGGCCCCTCCTAAATTTAAACCTTTGGATCGCCCTCAAGATACCGCGAACATACTCGAGCCGGTCGCCTTACTTACCGATCGGTAATAATACTAAGTCTTTCGAGAAACAATTGCATTTTTGGCCCCCGGAAAGGAGATAATTGTCAAAAGGCTCTCATCGGGTCGGGTTCTCGTCGACCAGCAGAAGGCGAGAAACCCCGATCGCTCGGGGCCTAGTCACCCTCGGCCAAAATGAGGGGTCCTCCGGGAATTCGGCTAGTTCGACACCGAGGCAGCCTATCGAAATTGAATTAGTTTTACACCTTTGACTTGGTCCTATAGCTGTGTCGGTGTTCGGCCTGACTCCTCCTCGGGGTCCCCAATGGGGGTCCCGGTATGCATCGATCGGCCGAGTATTAGGGTGGAAAGAGCAACTAAAAGCGAGGGATTCGCCAATCCTGCGCAGAAAATGCTGATTTCCATCGGCGCAACACCTCAAGGAGCACGAAAAGATGAGGGCAATACAAGTAAGTGCCTTTGGTTCGACGGATAATCTAGTCGTCCAGGACATCTCCGTCCCGGTCCCCAAAGCGGACGAGGTCTTAGTAAAAGTAGAGTACGCCTCGCTCAACTTCGCCGACATCATGGCCCGAAAAGGGCAATATCGAACCGATTCAATGCCCTTCGTGGGAGGTCTCGACTTCACCGGGATAGTGCAGCCTTCTGACTCTACACCCCAAGAACTCGTTGGCAAGCGGGTAATGGGCTTCGCTACTGCCTGTCAGGCCGACTTCGTAGTTGCAAAACAGGCACTAGTCGCCGTTGTCCCAACCGATTTGGACGTTACGAGGGTCGCAGCTAGTCCGCTAGTTGCCTGCACTGCTATAGAACTCCTCGAGCGGGCGGCCAAGGTCCTTCCGGGAGAAAAGGTAGCGATATATGCTGCATCCGGTGGGGTCGGCCAGATACTCGTACAGCTTTCGAAGCGTATGGGAATGGGAAAGATTTTGGCTCTCGTTGGTTCAGCATCCAAGGCTAAAAGGGCCGAGGACCTTGGGGCTTCAGCAACCGTAATCTATCGGGGAGAGAATGCTCATAACTACTCTGAAGAAGTCCTAGGCGAAACCGACGGAGTCGGAGTGGATGCAATCTTCAACTCAATCGCTGGCTGGACTTTCGATCAGGACTCTAGAATGCTTGCACCATTCGGTCGCAGCGTCGTCTACGGAATGGCGTCTGGTGAACCGGGGATAATTCCCTCAAACAAGCTCCACCCTACTTCGCGGTCGATTATTGGATACTCATTCTCCAACCTTCGCAATCAAAGACCATACGAAGTCAAGCCGATACTGAAGAGGGCGGTCGACCTACTCCAACAGGGAATAGAGTTCCAGATCGCCGAAATCTTCAAGCCAGGAGATGCTCCCGCCGCACATGCCCTCCTCGAGTCGGGGGGCTCGCAAGGCAAGATACTTTTCGACTTTAACTAACCTTTTGCTAACCGGCCTGAACCATTTACCATCGGCTAGTTGGTTAGG
>JAKAPB010000498.1 GCA_021823045.1 Actinomycetes bacterium
CGGAGTGGGCATCGGGCAACCAGGTGTGGACGGGGGCGAGCCCCATCTTCGTTCCGTATCCCAGCACAGCTAGCACGAATGACAGCCGTACGATATCGGGTGGAAAGTTGGTCGCACCAGTTAGCAGCGTGGTAAAGGAGAGCTCGTATGAAGGTCCAAATACTGCGGTCCCGGCGTAGTACATGATGATTGTTCCAAAGAGTGCAATGCCGAGGCCCAACGACGCTATCAGCACATACTTCCAGCTAGCTTCGGTTGCCTCGTCGGTATCGTCGATCGCCACGAGCAGCGCAGATATCACGGTAGTTATTTCAACGGCAATCCAGAGCAGTGCGAGCCCGTTTACTAACGGTGCCGCAGTCATCGACCAGCAGAAGAGGTTCAGTCCCGCATAAAAGCGACGGCCATATCGTTTTCCGGTGTCATTGTCTGATAATGAGAGGTATCCGCTGGCAAAAATAGCCGTGGTCCCGTATAGAAATGTGGTGGCCACCAGAAAGACCATGGAGAGGGCATCAACCCGCAATAAACTACCGACGACAATCTGGGAGTGCGAGGCGGCGCTCGGTAGCAGGATAAGAGATAGGACAAAAGCGATACTTCCAGAGGCAATGGTGATTACCTTGGCGATCCTGGTAGGCAAGAAGTAGCAAGCGATTGCGACCACAAAGGGCATTGCGACTAGCACTAGGAGTATTGACGACATGGTTAACCCTTCAGCCGATCTAACTCTTGGGTCGAGAGGCTCCCCGTTCTTCCATGGTGGAGCCGCATAATCAGGCCGAAGACCACGACAGCCAGCAGGAGGTCAAAGAGAAAAGCGACCTCGACAACGAGCGGCAGTTTTGCGGCAACGACCAAGCTGGCGAGTGAAACCCCATTTTCCAATGAGAAGAATCCGATAGCCTGGGACACCACGTCGGACCTAAATATTATCGGCAAGAACGCAACTAAAACTACCGCCGCAGAAATTGAAAGGGCGGTTGTGGGTAGTACGGTCGAATGTACTCGCAGCGAACCGATCGAAAAGAAGCCAATCGCCGAAACCCCGATGGCTAGCAGTATCATATTCGGCACTCCAAGGGCGGAACCGCCGCCAAGTTCTAATTCTGCCTTTCTCAATAGTCGAAGCACGAGACTTGGGACCAGCACAACTTTCAGTCCGAAGGAGAATAAAGCGAGAAGATATAACTCGTTGATGTCTCGAGTCGAAGCAATCACGATCGCTAGGGTCGTAACGACAATGGACTGGAAAGCATAGAGCCTGATTTGAGATCTCAAGAGCGGTGCCCTCAACATAGCGAATTCGCTTAGCAGAATAAGTACTGCGGCGACATCAGCCACCCCGGAGTAGGTCGAAGGTACGCTAGTCATCAGCCGCCTCCGGTATAGAAGACGAACACCGCCAAGACTGCAACGAGAAAGGCTGCAGCGATGAACTCTGTTATTTTGAAGAGCCTCAGTTTCGAGAAGAGGTTGTCGATTACGGCAAAGATCGACCCCAAAGCTACCGATTTCGTGAGCAGTGCCAGAATTCCAAAGCCGACTGCTTTGGGAGATCCCGAGGTCGCCAGTCCCCAAGGTGCAACGAATACGTTGATCAGAATGGTGTAAAGGATCAGCTGTTTCATTGCTGATCCCCATTTCAAAAGGGCGAATGGTGCCCCGGAGTGTTCTAAGGTACGTGCCTCGTCGATCATTCCGAATTCGAGTGTCCCAGAGTGGGTCTCAACCGGAATGCGTCCAGTGTCTACCAATACCACCAAGAAAAATGCGATAGCCGCTAGCACGTGGCCCGGCCGTACTATCTCTGAGGTCGATGATCGCACCGTAGCGGCCAAAGCGTATGGGAGGTCAGTTCCCGTGAGGAGGGCGACAGCGAATACAACGAAGAGGATTGTCGGCTCTACTAGCGCACCAAAGGTCATGGAGCGACTACCACCTAGTTGGGCAAATGGCGATCCCGACTCGGTCCCTGATAATGACACCGAGAATCCTGCCAGCGCAAGTATGAATCCTCCGCCGAGTATGTCACCCATGTAACCAAATGGAAGTCCATATGTGGTGAGAACCGGTATCAGCATCGGAACGATTAGGTAGCACCCAAATGAGACCACCGGAGCGGCTAGGAAGATCCAGCTCGATCCTTCTGGGACGACTGTCTCTTTATGGAAGAGTTTCGATAGGTCGTAGTATGGTTGGAGGATTCGCGGACCGCGTCGACCTTGAAGTCGAGCTTCGAGATGTGATATCACCCCACTAACTAGCGGGGACCCTCCCAGGATAGTCAGCACCTGTAGGGCCTGGACACCTTGCGGGGCAAGGTCGAAAACTCTCAACGGCAAAGTCCTCCACGCGCATCGAAGCTACGTAGAAGCCATTAGCCCAACATTGGCATTTTGGGACACTCCCCGCCGGGGCCTCATCCGGGTGAAGCCGATCTTATCATATTCCTCGACTTTTTCGGTCCGCGTTTGAATTTGCTGGGAGGGGCCAACCCTCAGATCCACTGAGCTAAGACTGCGAGGCGGAAGCATTTGAGTATTTTCGCGTCGATAGGAGCGTGTTCAGTCGACCACTCAGGGAAAATCGACGATGATGCAAGGTATGTCGGCGTCTTCGTCCAGAATGTAGCTGGCGCAAATTCGGTGATATCCATCTGCGATGA
>JAKAPB010000499.1 GCA_021823045.1 Actinomycetes bacterium
ATCTGTCGAGGTCGGCTCCGACGACTCCGGGGGCGTGTCCATCCACTCTTTTATCCCCTGCGGTGGCAATCTTGTCTAGCACCTCGGGATCGGCCGAAATAACCCCGGGGTAGTTCATCATCTCGGCCACGCCTATCGACGGTCCGAGTTCGAGTATCGCTTCGAGGTCAGAGCGGCCAAGACTGAATGCCGGACTTTCGAATTTCGACGCTGGAACGCAAGGAGACGCACAGATTCCAAAGAAGAACGGAAGGCCAGCCGACGCCTTGGCCAGCTCTTTAACTCCCATTACTCCCATAACGTTTGCCAGCTCATGTGGGTCTGCGGCCACCGCCACGGTCCCTAAAGGGAGTACGGTTTTGACAAACTCGTCTATCCATAATTTGGTCGATTCGAGGTGCATGTGGGCATCTATGAAACCGGGAACCAGGTACCTATCGGTTACATCTATGGTCAACTTAGATTCGCGCTCTCCCCATCCCACGATCTTCGTGCCGAGGATTGCTAGGTCAGTTCGCACGAACTCCTTGGTGGTACTCGAGAACACCAGCCCACCTTTTAGCAGGAGATCGCAGGGGGCGTCTCCACGGGCGGCCTCGATTTCAGCCCTCTGTCCACGTTCTTTCGCCATAACTAGAGGCTAGCTCTCAAAGGATATTCATCCTGATCCTCGGGTCGACGACGAGTGCGGGATAAGCAGTAGCTAACGGGGGGCGTATTGCGAACTCGCCCTTCTCTTGGCTGCTTTTGCCGAGAAAATGTCCCCGCACTCTTCGCATAGGTCGCTAACGACGCCTAGCCGTTGCAGGATTGCGAAAATCTTGCATCCAACACAGATAGCTAATGCGGACTCCGCTAAGGCGAAAGCCCCAAGTATCCAAAGTAAGTCGAATGCGACGGCATGAGCACCTACTAGGTACAGAATTAGCGTTACTAGTGAAAAGACCGAACCTATCCCTTGGGCGAAGCGCTTCGGCTTCCCGGAGACGATCTTCTCTGCGCCAAGGCGTGGAGCGACTATCCTCGTGGCGAAGCGACCAAGTGGAGAAAACCTGGGTCCTGCTGCCACCCTGGCGACAAAGCCATAGAGGAGGATTAGTAAAAAAAGTACTGAGTGGGTCATCTCTGCGAAGAGCACCAACGTCACTACTCCAGCCGCCACCGTCCTTGCGGCTTTCTCATTTACGGTCTCTGGGAAGCCGAAAATTTGTGTAGTAGTCATAAAGACCATAATACCGATCAACTTAGTCAACAATTGCTTAAGCCAGAAGAAATTCGAGAATTTCCTTCCTTGACCGAACGATCAATTGGACTCGTTACCGCGCCACCTAGTACCGCTCCCACCGAAAGTTAAAACTGTCACAGAGATCAAACAGATTCACTTGGCATTCCCATTACGCACCAAGAGGCGAGATGGAGGTAGAGAAATTAGAAAAAAAGAAGAGAAGACTACTAGCTGGGAAGTGTTTAACTAAATTTACGTTGTAAATATTGGTCACTTGCGTGAAGTTAGTCTTTTGGAGTTACCCGAGGCTTGACGGGGAGGTACGAGGTGAAAAAAGCCATTGGATTGGCCCTGCTGCCCTTAGGTGTGCTCGCCGCCGCCTGTTCTTCGACTTCCTCGAGCGGTAGCTACTCTACCGCTACCACCGCCGCCGGTAACGCCACATCTACGCCCATAACTCTGAGTCTGCTCAAGACAAAGAGTTATGGGGAGGTTTTGGGTTCGTCAACGGGACAGGTCTACTACATGTTGACCGCTGACTCGTCAAACAAGTCGACCTGTTATTCTGCTTGCGCCACCGCCTGGCCACCGGTTCAGGCTACCACTAAGGTGGCCGCCGGGGTAAGTAGTTCATTGGTGTCAAAAATAACCAGAACGGGTGGGTCTTCACAGCTCGAGTATGCGGGTCATCCCCTCTATACCTTTAGCAGTGATGTGAGCCAGAATGCGACCAATGGAGAGGGAGTCTACGCCTTTGGTGGCTACTGGTATGTACTATCCCCGTCGGGTCAGCCAATAAAGACGGCCGTGTCGGCGAGTCCGTCTACCACCGCAGCCAGCTACTACTAGAAGTGTCACCAAGACTCGGCTAGCGGGTGCCGTACTTTAGGGCGGGGGCCTCAATGTTTAAGGTCGGCTTATTCGCTAAATTTCATTGGGCACGTGAAGCCCGATTCGAATAATCCGGCTTCGATCTGACTGGCTGGCATAGGTTTGCAGAATAGGTAGCCTTGGCCGAATTCGGCACCCAGTGCTAGCAGGTATGAGGCTTCGGATTCGGTCTCTACGCCTTCCGCGATCACCTTCAGACCCAACTGATGGGCCAGGGAAATTACCGTGGCCACTATCACTTCGTGCTGTTTGGAGTTCCTAATGCCCGTCACGAAGGAACGGTCTATCTTCAGAGTGTCAATTGGTAGTCGATCTAGTTGGGCCAAGGACGAATAACCGGTTCCAAAGTCATCGAGTGAAATGTGCACACCGAGTTTTCGTAGCGCCTCAAGTTCGGCTCGCACAGCGTTTCCGGGCTCAAGCAAGACCGATTCGGTGATCTCTAAATAGAGAGAATCTGGATTCAGCCCTGATACTGCTAGCGCCTGGTGGACCATTGAGGTGAAATTGGCGTCTCGAAGCTGGGTGACAGAGACATTGACCGCTATGT
>JAKAPB010000015.1 GCA_021823045.1 Actinomycetes bacterium
TCCGATCTACAAGCGGTACTAGATATGCCAGCTCAGTTCGACTTCTACGATGGAGGGGGTCTAGACATAGCGTTATTGTCCTTTGCGGAGGTCGACTCGACGGGATCCGTCAACGTTCACCGGTTTGGTGGCAAAATCATGGGGACCGGGGGTTTTATAAACATTGCCCAGAACTCAAAGACGGTGGTTTTTTCTGGCACATTGACCGCAGGTGGCCTAGAAGTCGACATTTCAGATAGGAAGCTAAGGCTTCTCAAAGAGGGAAGGTTCACTAAGTTTGTAACTTCTCAGGCCGAAGTAACGTTTTCTGGCCCAGATGCATTTGGCCGAGGTCAAAAGGTAATTTACATCACGGAGCGCGCCGTGTTCACATTGGGCCGTGAAGGACTAGTACTGGTTGAAGTTGCTCCGGGCATCGACTTAGATAAAGATGTCCTCGCACACATGGAATTTACTCCAATTATCTCCGAGCATCTCAAAGAGATGGATCCTCGAATATACAGCCATGGCCAAATGGGCATTCGAGATGAGTGGCTCAATAGGGCACTTTCTATGTCAAATTAACCAAATTGCACAGTATCGGCGCGCTAAGAAGATGTGACAAGGAGTGACTCCAATTAGAGTTGTGCCTCAGTTCGAAAGTTGCCTCGGTCGCTTCACCACGATGGTGTGTGGGGCACAATGCCCCTGGCTTTAGCCATGTGGACGTAGAGCCCCACCAGGGCCAAGCCCTGAGACCTGCGCTCAAGCGTTGCGCTGATTGGCCAAGTACTGCTTGATGATTTCTAGCGGGGCACCGCCGACTGTAGCGGCAACTTACCTGATAACTGGGAGTATGACTTTGTCCAACAGCGTTAGCGAGTCTATGAAAAAGACATGGAAACTCATCAGCAAAGCTACCGAGACGACCGACCCTTGATCTCTTTGACGAGACGACGGATGCCATATTGGGGGACCTGCACCGACGAGAAGATGGACGTGATCAAACATGGTCTCGAGTTCAGTCAACTCAGCCTGAAATGTCGGAATTCCGAACAGATTTCGGCGCGCTAGGAATCCTTGCCACTTGGACAGTTGATCTGCCAGTTAGGATTGTTGGAAAAAGCAATCAGTCCAGACGCCGGGGGGTCCTGTGAAAATTGCCATATTGGGTGCAGGATCGCTTGGAAGTGTTTTTGGCGGTTCTTTGGCCAGCGCCGGTTCTGAGGTCAGTCTGATTAGCAGGAACGCCGCTTACGTGGATGCCGTAAATGACCACGGCCTAGTGCTAATAGAGGGTTCCCAAAGAAGAATCATAGAGGTTAGTGCTACCTCTGATCCAAAGTCCATCGGTCTTGTCGACCTGCTAATTGTTCTGGTCAAATCGTTTGATACTAGAGAGGCGATTATATCGGCAAAGACAATCGTAGGACCGACCACAGTCGTTCTAACCCTCCAAAACGGCCTTGGTAATGAAGCAGTTATCGATGAGGAGCTTGGAAGAGGGTTTGTTGTGGCTGGGCGAACCTTCGTTGGAGGGGACGCAATTGCCCCGGGCGAAATAGTGGCCGGACTGAGGGGAAAGCACACCGTCATCGGCGAGCTAGAGGGAGTGGTCACGGGACGAATCAAAGATATCTCCGCCCTGTTCAATAGGGCCGGTATCGACACCGAAATCAGCACGAACATCAACTCCGTGATTTGGGGAAAATTACTAGTCAATGTTGCCACTGGGGCAATCGCGGGCATCACTGGGCTGCCTTATGGACTTCTCTACCAGGTAAGCGAGGTACACGAAGTCGCACTCAATGCTGTAAATGAAGCAATAAAGGTAGCTGCGGCTCTCGGGATAGAACTTTCAGTTACCGATCCGGAGCAAATTTGGCAGAGCGCTGGAACCGGCTTGGCCGCCGAGTTTCGCACTTCCATACTGCAGAGCCTTGACAGGGGCTCGACAACCGAGGTGGACTTTATCAATGGTGCCGTGGTTAGAGCCGGCAGCAAAGTAGGTGTTCCCACCCCGGTTAATTCAACCCTTGTCGGGTGCATAAAAGGCATTGAGGCACGGAACAGGGCAAACCACAAAGCTCAGCCCAGGCCTTCGGCCTCCTTCTGAGCCACCCTTGCCAACTCTTGTACGAACTCGCGAAGTACCTCTTGGCGATGGCTACGTCGGAGGGAAAGCAAGTAGGGATTCATAACCGCCGAGCGCAGCACGGTTACACCCTGCGACAAGTAGTTCTCTTTGGCGTTTTCGATTCCGGCCGCTTCAAAGAAGTTTGCCAACGTCGAATAGTCATAGCTCGGCTCGCTAAAGACGGTCCTCGATAGGAAAAATGGCTGTGCATAGCTATATTGCCGCTGACCATGCTCCGCCTGAATCGAAAAGCTTTCATAGACCGCCTGGGTTAAAGAGTTGAAACCACTTAGGGTCGAATCACCCTTTCGCTTTAGGCCGAATATAACGATATTCGAATCCGGTGGAGCTGGAAGTTGCCCCCGACGTGCAAAGGTGACCACTTCAAAGTTGCGGTGCGGCTCAATAACCGACATCGCATCATCCAATGAAACCAGCCACTCGTATAGTTCCCTAGCGGAAATCCAAGAACTTCTGACGATTGCTCCATGATTCCTTCGATCAAGAGGAATGAGTTCCGTATTTAGCCATAATGCCGTAGCGGGGAAACTTGGCCTCGAGCCCTCCAAGGTATAAGGAGCGAATGCTTCGGTGGCCACTGTACCTGCACTCGCTAGCTGGCCTTGATAAACCGACTCAACGAGGTGGCGCGGTGGCAAGTGGACAATCCTGGAGTCCGAAACCGACGTAATATAGGGTGCCTTCTGCCTGACTACTAGTCGAACCCAATCGTTCTGAAAAGCTACTGCGCCGCAGGGATAGTTAACGTACCCCATCTTGTGGGGATCTACGGTGACTGAGTCAGCATCTTTAATGTGAAAAAGTGAACTTACCAAATCATGGTCGTCAAAAGATACCGACACTTCCTTCGAAAAGGAGAGCTCAAGGTCCGACTCATAGTCGTATCTGCCGACCTCAAGAAGCAAGTCGTCAGCGACGATAGAGGAGACCTGGTTGAAAAGTCCCGCATCGCTTTGGCTCGCGTAATCGGGGGAAATCCCGGTTGGCGAGGCTTCCCTCAGGAGGTTCTTGAGTGTGAGTAGGGTCTCTTGCTGCTTCGCAGCAGTAACGGTTTCGACCAAAGAGCGAGTCAGCCGACGATACCTGCCCAGATTGATATTGAGATCCGATAACGAATCCAAATCCGCCAGTGCCTTTGCCGCTACCAGGGGGTCAAAATCTACCATCTTTTCGATACCAAGTAGATCGAAGAGGGTATTGAAGACGTCTTTGATATTCTCCTCCAATGACGGCCTCAAAATTGTCCTGAAGTAACCGCCCCATGCAGCGTCCACGTGGACCCAGAAGCTGCTCCCCTTCCTCTCGACGCTCCTCCTTATTTCGAGTATCCGTCCAATTGGGTCTATTGCACCCTCTTCCGTTGTTCCGGCAATCCCTATTACCGCTAACGGAAAGCGACCTGCTTCGATTGCACCGATTACCTTTTTTTGGAGGTCATCTTGATCGAGGCGAAACTGCGAATCCATTTCTACTTTTATGACGGCGTTACGCCCTAGGCCGAGGAGATCCATAGCCTTTTGGATCGAATAATGGGCTGCACCCGAAACAAAAATGGCCGGAGGGAAGTCCGTGAGGCACTTTGCAAGTCCATTTGCCAATGAGTATTCAGAGTCTTCTTCGAGTAGTCCCCAAGCAAGTGAAGCTATTCCTTCGTCCCTATCCGCTGGCGAAAGAAATTTCTTCACGGCTTCCAAGTACCGCGCGATCAGGGCCAATGATTCTGAAGGCGAAATGCCGATCAATTCAGCGCGGGTGAGCTCGGTAATTGGAATAACGTCATGAGCGCCATCGCTGGACGTTTTTACGACCGTGATCTCCAAAGACCGCTTCTTCGCTACATCCTGCACAGCAAGCGGAAAGTATTTAACCGCCCTTGCCACCCATAGGGCTTCTATATTTGCCACCGTTCCGCCCGAGGTAAGGTGGCACCATGCATACGGCTCGGCGAGGGAACGGCGGTACTCCGCCAATGAGTCCTCATTAATTAGCACTGGGGGGTCAGGAGGGGGCACGAACCCAATCATTTCAAGCAGTCGATTGCATGCATCTATCTCATATTCGACCGTGACCGCACCCGTTTCGGATGTAACGTTGTTGGAGTTGTACAGCAAACCGGCCAACGAACCAACCAGCGCAGGTATGGTGGTCTCCCCTTGTTGATGCGCTATGTATCGAGGTGAATAAAATGGGAAACTTCGTCGAAGGCGGCCGAGCATCTCGGTAATTCTCTCCTCGAGATCACTGCGCTCTTGCTTGAAGCCATCCAGATCGATTGGAGACATAAGGGAAGAATCGGCTGGATAATAGTTTTTCCTCCAATGAAAGTAATCGTCGAGGACCTTATCGAAAAGCTCCTTGACATAACCCGAATTCTCCCCTTTCGGTCCAGGAAAGTAGGCAAGGTAGGACTCATATTCGAAAGTCATGATTTCACTCCAAAATACCTCGTCACTCGTAGGTGCTCACTTTCTTTTCGCTCTTTTGATTCTTGGACAAATTGCTCAACGGGGACTCGGAGTCAAACTAAATGGTAGGTTGTTGCTAAACCGCCAGATCGGGTTCTGTCTGCCGATTAGCATCTCTCAGGCCTAGGCTAAGCGGTGAAAAAATCTTCGGTAAAACCATCCAGCCCTCGCTTTAAATTGCCAACCGAAAATCCTCTGGTGCTTCAAATCGGACATCCATCGCCGCAGAACCACCGCGTATATTGGATCTACTTCTTTTGTGGTCCGAGTATCAAATGACCCAACTGTCGAGTATCTACCCGTACCCTGTTTTTCCTAGCGGCCCTAAAGCATAGATCACCTACAAAGTCAACATTGCGGATTAGTCTTGTCGTGCTCGAATTGTTTCCATCTTTCGATGCCCCTTTTAGGTTGACGTCGGCACAGCCATAAGGCCATGGTCGGTCTACATTGCCCCTTCCCTGTTGCACTTCTTGTCAACAACTCATGGAATTGCTAGTTGCCAGACAGCAAGACGAATCGCCTCAGGCTAGACCGTGTCGCCCTTCGACAGCTTGGCAACCATAGCTGTCGATAGGCGATCTCCACAATAGCTCACTAAACCAAGAAGGCAATTTCCACCTGTATTCGCCCATGTCAAAAGCAAAACTACTAATGTGTGAAAAGGCCGATCCCGCCACAAGGTCGGCCAGGTGGAGTAGATAAACTGGGGATTTTCTTACACAATGGACGAACTCAGAAGTGCGCCCAGAACAAACTTGGTAACTTGGGTGACCTTGTCCTCGAGCAACTCATCACCTTCCAGCAGCATTCTCGATGCCGACCTGGTTACGCCTAAATAGAAACCGAAGCATATGTCAGCCGGAATATCCTGACGAATCAGTCCATCGTGCTGCGCAGACTCAAATCTCTCCAGCACCGGTTTGACCGCCAGTTTAAACTCGTCGATTCGCTCTTTGGCAATGTTGCTCCTGGCCAGATAGATGTACTTACTGGAAAGGTTGAATAGCACTCTCGTAAACCTTGCCACGACTTCATAAAGTTCTACGGACCCAATATCCGCTTGGCAGATGCCGTTTTTAAGATCAAAGAGGGCACTGTCCATAAGAGAATCGAGCAAGCGCTCCCGGTTTGGAAAGTAACGATAGAGCGTGGCCCTCGCCACCCCCGATACCTCCGCAATTTCAGCCATTGAAGCATTTTCCCCACGAATAGAAAAGACCTCGGCGGTGGCCTGAAGGATAGCTTCTACAGCGAGGTTCTTCATTGCTGAGACGCGCTTAGCGGGCTTCTCAGGACCACACCCGCCCGATTCGGCTCCACCTTTTTGAATCAACCTGCATCACCCAAACCGATTTTACTAGTCCTGAGACTATGCTGTCTCACAAAGATACAGCATTGATTCTATTAACTACTTAAGATCGCACGTACGTGACTCAACCTAATGACAAGGGGCAGCAATGTCAGTAGAACCGGCCTCTGCGCTTGAATCCGGCTCGTCCACGCGAGACCGCACCGTATTCATGGCCATCGTTGCATTAATGTTGGCAATGCTGCTGTCGGCACTCGACCAGACCATCGTCGCAACTGCCCTTCCAACAATCGCCGGAGACCTAGGCGGGCTCAACCACCTCTCCTGGGTAGTTACCGCCTACTTAATAACGTCGACCATCTCAACTCCCCTTTGGGGCAAATTGGGTGACCTTTATGGTCGAAAAAAGCTATTCCAAGCTTCCATTGTCATATTCCTTTTGGGATCAGCGCTTTCTGGAATCTCACACTCTATGGCTCAGCTGATTGCCTTCCGAGCGTTGCAGGGAATCGGAGGTGGGGGTTTAATCGTAGGGTCGCAGTCCATTATTGGTGACATAGTTTCACCCCGAGAGCGGGGTAAATACCAGGGACTTTTCGGTGCGGTTTTTGGGCTCGCCTCAATAGCAGGCCCGCTGCTCGGCGGATTTTTCACCGACAACCTGAGTTGGAGATGGGTTTTCTACATTAACATTCCCATCGGTGTCGTCGCACTCGCAGTTATCGCCACCGTCCTTCACCTGCCGGTTCAGCGTCGAACTCATAAGATCGATTACTTAGGATCTGCACTGTTGGGCGTCGCAGTAACCATTATCATCCTCGTCACTACGTGGGGAGGAAGTACCTATCCTTGGAAGTCGCCGACGATAATTCTGCTCAGTGCGTTTAGCGCGGTTTTACTAGTGATATTCGTCTTAGTAGAGCGGGTAGCATCAGAACCCCTCCTTCCGCTCGGCCTTTTCAAAAACGCTATTTTTACCGTTACGTCCTCGATGGGATTCATAGTCGGTTTCTCAATGTTCGGCGCCATTATCTTCTTACCGACATTTCTGCAGACCGTTTTCGGAGCCTCGCCGACCATGTCTGGGCTCGAGCTACTTCCTTTGATGCTCGGGGTCGTGGGGACCTCTATTACTACCGGACTATTGATCACGAAACATGGACGATACAAGATCTACCCGATTATTGGTACCCTTCTGATGTCCATTGGTCTATTTCTGCTTTCCATGATGACGGCGACCACCAGCCTCTTCGTAGCGTCGGTGTTCATGTTTGTTCTCGGCCTAGGACTCGGCGCGGTAATGCAGGTCCTAGTCGTGGCAGTACAGAATGCGGTCCCGTACGAGTACCTTGGAACCGCTACTTCAGCGGCCACTTTTTTCAGGTCGATTGGAGGATCGTTTGGGGTCGCGGTCTACGGAGCAATATTCAATGCTCGCCTCAGTACAAACCTCCACAGATACCTGCCCCCAGCCGCCTTCAGCCTCATCAAGGGCCAAAGCATTGCAATAAGTCCTTCTGCTCTAGACAAACTGCCCACTCCGATCAGGCACGGATTCATACTTGCCTTTTCCCATTCAATCGACACCGTTTTTCTGATTGCGGTTCCAATCGCCGCAGTATCATTTGTCCTTTCCATCTTCGTGAAGCAGGTTCCCCTAAGGGAGCATGCATTCGTGGACTCGGAGGCCGGTCTCTCGGGGTTTGTGTCAGAGTAATCGAGTCCTTAGTTTTTGATGACCTGGGCGGCAGGAGCTAGATGGCTGCTGCTAGGCCAGTGCTTATGGCGCCCGATATATCTACTGACAATGACGAAGCAGCAAAATATGCGCGTCGAAAAACCATCGACTCCCAAATCCTCAGTAGACTAAACAACTAACAAAACGGCAGCTAGTCGGGAGTTGGCTTTGATTGTGACAATTAACTTGACCGTCGAAAATGTCCGATAGGTGCCTGAGTTTTGCATTTAGATTTGGCACAAGCTCTGACCCGAAAAGCCCGGATCGGTGCAGGTGGACAGGCTTTGTGGCGTCTTTACGAAACTGAACTGCAAAATCGTGAGAAAACTTACTGAAGTAACGGGTAACCATGGCCGATAAAAGACCAGTGACCACGACTTATCCACAACCGGCACAGGGCCAGAACGGCGCTAATAGACGGGTCGCGCCATCCGGGAACTTCATTTCGCCTCTGGGTAGGGCAATAATTGCCGCAGGATTAGTTTCAGAAGATCAGATGAAGGCGGCGGTAGAGGAGGCTAGGGCCACACAGGTCTCACTGAATCGTGTGTTGGTCGCCCGCAAGCTAGTAGACGAACGGACCATGGCCGAGATAATGGCAAAACGTCTCGGTCTCGAACTCGTGGATCTATCTCGAATCAATCTCGATCCAACTGCGGTATCCGCTATACCCAACCAGCTAGCAAAGAAGCATGAGATCCTACCAATCGCATGGAAAGACTCGAAACTAGTTGTCGCAATGGCGGACTCATCGGACCTAGTCGCCCTGGATGACGTACGAACGATCACCCAACGTGAACTGATCGTTGTGATAGCTACCAGGTCTGACCTGATCCAAACTATCGAACGGTCTGTCCGCTTTGATGATGCGCTTGACGCAACTTCGCAGGCAGCTGCTGACCAAGTTGCCGACACGGATACCTCCACCCTGACAGTGGACGTTATCGAAGACGCTCCGATAGTAAAACTCGTCAACATTACCCTCGCCCAGGCGGTGCAGCAACGCGCATCGGACATCCACATCGAACCAGGCGAAGATGAAGTCAGAATTCGACTCAGGATCGACGGGGTTCTACACGAGGTAAACAGGTTCCCAAAGGTCCTACTCTCGGGCATCGTTTCGAGGCTCAAGATTATGGCCAACCTAAACATCGCTGAAAGGCGTATACCCCAAGACGGGCGAATGTCGGGAACCTTGGCCGGCCAAACCGTTGATATGCGTATTGCCACCATGCCAACGGTGGCCGGAGAGAAAATAGTCATTCGAATCCTAGATAAGTCGACCGCCCTCTTGGAGCTTGGTCAACTCGGATTTATGAAAGAGACCCTCGATCAGTATGAGGCATGCTTCCGGAGGCCCTACGGGACAATTTTGGTTACCGGACCTACCGGATCTGGCAAATCGACAACTCTTTATGCAACCCTGAATCAGATCAATCATGAATCAAGAAACCTAATAACCGTCGAGGATCCCGTCGAATATCGCCTTCCTGGCGTCACGCAGGTTCAGGTAAATACTAAAGCCGGATTGACATTTGCATCCGCCCTAAGGTCAATTCTGCGCTCGGACCCAGACATCATACTTGTCGGGGAAATTCGAGACCAAGAAACGGCAATTATTGCAATTGAAGCCGCCCTAACTGGCCACTTGGTACTTTCCAGTGTCCACACCAACGACTCGGTTTCGACACCTTCGAGGTTGGCGGAAATGGGAATTGCTCCGTATCTAATCGCCTCTTCTTTGGACTGTATAGTCGCCCAGCGCCTGACAAGAAAGCTGTGCGATAATTGCAAAGTGGCCTATACCCCTACACTTTCGGAGCTGCGATCGGCGCGTTGGCCAGAAGACAAGATTCCCCCTCCTGAAAAGGCATTTAAGGCCGGGGGATGTCCCCGATGTGCTGGAACCGGATTCCTGGGAAGGTTTGGTCTGCACGAAGTCCTCATAATCAGTGAAGAAATTGAGCACGCCATCGCTGAAGGTGCTAGAACAGACACAATAAGACAGTTGGCGAAATCATCAAATATGCAGACAATGAAGGATGTCGGCCTTTACCACGTCGCATTGGGAAATACCTCGCTCGAGGAAATTCTCCGAGTTGTTTCGTAAACTGGGTGTCGTAGTGGATGTGCCCGATTCAAGAAGGACAGATGATGAGTGATCCCCAGATAACTACCAAATCAGCACCGAGCACTAATTCATCATCTGAAACGTCCTCCCTCCTACGGGAAAAGGTCAGCATAAGCGCACTGCTGCAGATACTGGTAGAGGCGGGTGGATCCGACCTGCACCTAAGCGCCGGGTTGATACCTACCGTCAGGGTAAATGGCGAACTTCTGCAGATCCCCAACCATGAACGAATTGACGCTAGGCGGCTAAGGGAACTCATCTACACAATGCTCACCCAGAGACAAAGGGAGCGCTTCGAGGAGGACCTGGAGCTCGACGGTTCTTATTCTGTCCCCGAAGTCGGTCGATTCAGGTTCAACATTATGCAGCAGCGTGGCTCGGTGGGTGCAGTTTTCCGATATATCCCTTTCGAAATCCCGGGATTAGAAACCCTTGGCCTACCACCGATCGTCGAAAAGTTGACCACCATCCCGAGGGGACTGGTACTTGCTACCGGACCGACGGGATCAGGAAAGTCAACTACCCTCGCTGCGATATTAGATCGGGTGAACTCCACAAGAAAGTGTCACATCGTCACCATCGAGGATCCGATCGAGTATCTGTATCGACACAAGCTCGCCGTTGTAAACCAACGTGAGGTTGGTGCGGACACAAAAGGCTTCGGAAACGCCCTGAGGCACGTCCTGAGGCAAGACCCTGATGTAATACTGGTAGGTGAAATGAGGGATCTGGAGACAATTTCCTCGGCCATCACAGCGGCAGAAACCGGTCACTTTGTGCTCGCAAGCTTGCACACCCAAGACGCCCCGCAAGCGATAGACAGAATTGTCGACGTCTTCCCCCCCTACCAGCAGCAGCAGATTCGGGTGCAGCTCGCAAGCACCGTTCAAGCAATCGTCACCCAGCAACTCCTACCCAATGCCCAAGGGACGGGAAGGGTGCTAGCTTGCGAGGTCCTGGTGGCAACACCTGCGGTGCGAAACCTGATAAGAGAGGCAAAAGTGCACCAGATCTACTCCTCTATGCAGGCTGGTGGCCAATATGGAATGATGACCATGGATAGTTCCCTTGCAGCGTTGGTAAAGGCCGGGAAGATAACCCAAGCCACGGCATTTTCCGCAAGCTCCAATCCAGAGGACCTAAAGAGACTGCTAGCGGGGAGTAGATAAGAAATGCCAGATACGTATACCTACAGGGCCCGGGAAAAGTCTGGAAAGATTACCAGCGGGAAACTCGAAGCAGAAAGTCGAGAACTCGTCGTTTCCAGGCTAAGAGAGATGGGCTATCTCCCGGTTTCTGTCGTGCAAGAGCGCACTACAGGGCTAAATACCGAAATCAACATACCTTTCCTTTCAGGCAAGGTCAAGGATAAAGACGTTTCGATCATGTGTCGACAGCTCGCCACGATGGTCAATTCTGGTATGACACTCCTTCGAGCGCTTTCCATCTTGGCGTCGCAGACTGAATCCAAGCCCCTCGCAAAAATCATTAACGAAGTGCGGCTAGACATTGAACGCGGCCAATCCTTCTCCGGGGCTTTGATACGTCACCCAAAAACCTTTGATAGGCTATTCGTCGCCATGGTCCGATCTGGCGAAACAGGTGGTGCATTAGACGACGTACTGCTCCGTCTGGCGACCAGTCTTGAAAAGCAGGTCGAACTGAAGCGTAAGATAAAGTCCGCAATGACCTACCCAATAGCGGTCTTAATACTCGTGCTAGTCATACTCACGGCGATGCTGCTTTTTGTAGTACCTACCTTTCAGAAAATCTTTGCCACCCTTCATGGGACCCTTCCACTTCCAACACGAATCCTCCTCGATGTCTCACATATTGCCGTCACCTTCGCTCCCCTGCTAATCGTCTTCTACGCCGGTGTCGCCTACGGCTTCGTACGATTTGCCCGTTCGAAGAGGGGAAGGGACATCTTGGATCGGCTGATTCTAAGGGTTCCTATTTTTGGGCGACTCGCCCGAAAGTCATCGATGGTTAGGTTCTCAAAGACACTCTCGACCCTTCTGCATTCCGGGGTCCCGATCCTGGAAGCGCTTGAAATCACCAAGGAAGCCTCCGGGAACGTCGTCGTAGCCGAAGCGGTCACCGACATGCAGGTCGGCGTGAGATTTGGCGAACCGATGTCTACAAGAATGGCCACCCACCCAATCTTTCCGCCGATGGTAACGCAGATGGTAGCGGTCGGAGAAGAGTCCGGTGCCGTGGACGACATGTTAGACAAGGTAGGTACATTCTACGAGCAGGAAGTTGAAGCGCTAGTCGGATCATTGTCCTCGCTACTCGAGCCTATCCTTATCGTGGTATTAGGAAGCGTTGTCGGCTCCATGGTGATTTCGCTTTATCTGCCAATGTTCAACGTCATCAAACTGATCAAGTGACCTCGACACAGCTGTCTGTACCCATGTTTTTGGCCATTTTCACCTATAGGTAGGCGCCTATCAAACAAGGCCCACTCCTCGGCACAGCGCAGGTGGTGGCTGGTTACTTTGCATTTCAATGTCTGCCGGATTTGCCTCTTTTGATAAGAAGTAGGCTATCGACCACCGCTCCACATCACCGCCCACCGATTACAAATCAGCTTGTAGCCACCGATAAGTTGTGTTTTTAACTAAAGATAGGGAAACCTTGACCGACATTTAACTCATCTGTTCGCCATGGGTGGGTTGGCGGTGGGACGGGGGTAAGAATAATGACGCAGACCGTCGACACGGTGATCTCTGAGAATTATGGGTTACACGATCAAAAGGTGGAAGTAGTCTCGACTCAGGAGGACTCACAGAGGGTTATCGCAGCGATAGCTACTGCTGCTGGTGACTTAGGGGTCAAGCTCGCTGAAATAGGCGGGGATCTAGCCGCCATTTCGACGACCTCTAACGAGCAGCTCGAGCTCTTTAGCGAACTTAGCGCTACCACTGCTGAAATCTCCGAG
>JAKAPB010000500.1 GCA_021823045.1 Actinomycetes bacterium
TCTTCCAGTCGCCTCAAGCTGACCGACGGCTCTCCATTTGCAGCAGTAGTTGTTCACTACTTACACAAACTTCCGAATAAGGCGTTCTATCGAAGTTCTGCTGAAGTAAGGCATTTGAGCCAGGACTTTGCGCCCGGAAAATCGGGCCTACCAAGTATCGATGACCCCGCGAGAAATCCCATTACCCTCACCCTAAGGAGTTGGAATTGAGCCATGAACCAATTCTCCAAGATTCCGACTCCGCCGCGGTTCGCGAGACCTGCGAGAAATCTTCTGCGGCTGCTGCCGATCTCGAACAAGCTGGTAGAACGGGGAGGGCAGCAGCCCTCAGAGGTGTCGCAGATGCACTTGAGCGCTATAGGTCTGACATAATAAATAACGCCGAGGCCGAAACTGGACTTGGCGAAGGTCGGCTAAATGGTGAACTGACTCGCACCTGCTACCAATTCAACCATTTCGCCGAGGTGCTGGAGGAGGGAAGTTATCTAGAGGTAGTTATCGACCATTCTGGCGAAACTAAAATGGGTGCCCGGCCCGATCTTCGCAGGATGCTTGTACCTCTTGGACCCGTTGCGGTCTTTGGAGCAAGCAACTTCCCTCTCGCATTCTCGGTCCCTGGCGGGGACACCGTAGCCGCTCTTGCTGCAGGATGTCCGGTCGTGGTGAAAGGGCATCCTTCTCATCCGGTCACTTCGGCCATTTGTGCCGAAATCATGATCGAAACCTTGATCGAAAGTGGTCTTCCAGAAAACGCTCTCCAACTTATCCTTGGACTCGAAGCCGGTCGTATCCTCGTACAGGATCCAGCCATTAAAGCGGTCGCCTTCACTGGATCTCTCGGTGGGGGAAAGGCCCTGCTTGACTCAATCTCCAAACGTTCTGATCCCATTCCTTTCTACGGAGAGTTGAGTAGCATCAACCCGGTCGTTGTCATGCCCCGGGCGGCCCAGGTCAACGGCAGTAAGATCGGTGTAGGACTGGCTCAGTCTGGGACCGTAGGCAACGGGCAGTTCTGCACTAAGCCCCAACTTCTCTTTCTCCCAAGTGACGCCGGGGGTGACCTTGTCGTGGAAACCATGCGGGAGGTTTTCAGTGCTTTGGGCCCTCAGAAGTTTCTTAATAAGTCAATTGCAGCATCTTACGTTGCCGGGATAAGGCAAATCCAGTCGCAGCCGAGAATCTCTGCGCTCAGCCCCCATACAGTCGGAGAGCAGGACTGGTACCGTCCAAGCCTGATGACACTGCCATGCACAGAACTATCAAATACTCTGACAGAGGAAGTCTTCGGCCCAGTCCAGGTCATAGTTCGCTACTCCAACACTGCTGAACTGCTCACAGCACTTGATTCTCTCCCGGCCTCCCTCACTGCAACGATGCATGTAGAGCAGGATGATCAGAAACTCGCTTTAGAAGTTATGGCCGCCCTACGGGATAAAGCAGGACGCTTCATTTTCAACGGCTATCCAACGGGTGTCTCCGTGGCATGGGCACAGCACCATGGCGGACCGTGGCCAGCGACCAGTTCGCTGCACACTTCGGTGGGGGCTAGTTCTATTCGTCGCTTCCTTCGACCAATAGCATTCCAGTCAGCTCCGGAATGGATACTGCCATCCGAGCTGCGCGACGATATGGGCAAGCTACCAAGGCGAGTTGACGGACTGCTGCGGTAGACGGCCGTTATAGGGGCTGTCCTGCGGTTGTACTCCTCCAACACCACCCGGCATGCGAGTATCGCCAGCCGGGTCGAAAAGTTGCGGTCAAATGAGCCGGGAAATTCTTCTACTGTCGAAGTATTTCACCATGGGGACACTGTGTGTATCCGATAGGCGCAGTGTCCCCAACAACTGTATGGCTCCTGCTTTGAGGCCAGACCAGCCTAGGGGCCTACGGATTGCCAATCGACACAAAAACAAGCGAAAAGATAGCTTCTCCCTTGCTTTGATTCCTCACCAAGCTGAAAACCTTCGCAAGGCTAACATAGTCGCCAACAACCCGACTTTGGTGCAGCAAAGGGGCCGCAAACTCCTTAGTCGTGAATAGTTGAGTGGAGCGCACCTTCTCCATATCGTTCAGCAGAAATGATATCCAGTACTTCGCTTGACGGGACTGCGGGTGAAAACAGATAACCCTGACCAAGGTCGCAACCGAGATTTCGGAGCAGTTCTAGCTGTTCTTGGGTCTCTATTCCCTCGGCAAGTACGGTCATTTTAAGCTTGCGACCTAGCGAGACGATCCCTTCAAGAAGGTCTCTCGCGTACTTACTCTTTCTTGATGGATTCACGAAGGATCGGTCGATTTTGATAATATCGGGGTGAAGCATCGCCAAGTAAGCGAGCGACGAGTACCCGGTACCGAAGTCATCTAGAGCAATAGATATTCCCAATTCTCTAAATTGGCTGACGATCTTCGTAGATAAGTCAATATCTGCTAGAGCTACACTCTCGGTTATCTCGACCACCAGGCGTTCCGGCGCTAAAGACGTATCGGCAAGTGCATTCTTGACTGTATTAAGTAGGTTCTGATCATAGAACTGGCGAGTAGAGAGGTTCACGGCCACATATGCAAGACCATTCCGAATCCCTTTTGACGACCAGGATTTCGCCTCATCCGTCGACTGGCACAGTGCAAAAGTGCCTAAATCGAATATTAGATCGCTCCTCTC
>JAKAPB010000016.1 GCA_021823045.1 Actinomycetes bacterium
CTTTGCCGACAATGTCCTTCGCACTGACTCCGGTCAACTCCTCCATCGCCCGATTCCAGAAGGTCACCTTGCCAGCTTTATCAACTACGAACGTCGGGTCTGGTAGAAGACTGATGATATTTTCAAGGCGTGCCTGAGATTCCCTCACGGCCTGTTCGGCCTGTTTATGGGAGCTAATGTCACGTACGGATTCGATGGCTCCTACGACCTGTCCCCTCGAATCATAAATTGCGGCTGCGACGGCGAATATGGTCTTGCCGTAAACCGGCGGTGTTGTCTCAACTGCGAAATATGTCTTTTCACGGATCAAAATACTGGAATATTCGGCTTCAAGCTCCTCATTTGGGCTAAGAACTAAATCGATAAGTAGCGGTCTCTTGTCTCCATAAAAAGGAAGGGCGTATTCATGGTCGCCCTTGCCGACAATGTCCTTCGCCCGGACTCCGGTTAGCTCCTCCATCGCCCGATTCCAGAAGGTCACCTTGCCCTGTTCGTCTATGACAAAAGTCGCGTCCGGCAGAAACTCTAAAATCTCGCTCAGCCGATCCTTGGACTCCTTCAGGCCATCTTCCACCGCCAATCTCGCCGTCAAGTCCGTCACCGTCACGCACGACGCAAGAAAAGCGCCAGAGTCATCAAGTAATGTCGACCAGTTGAGTCGACAATGAACTCGCCTGCCGTCTTTATGGGTTAATTCAGCTTCGCAAAGTACTCGATCGTGGTCATCGCGCTTCTCGACCAATGCCAAAAAGGCAGTCTGGACTTCGGGAGAAAAGAGCTTTAGCGCGGAAGATCCTAACAACTCGGCCTTGGCATATCCAAGCATTTTGCAAAAAGCAGTGTTGGCGTCGATCGTCGCCAATTCCGGGGACAGAATCCAGACCCCCTCCGACGTCGCCTCAAGGACTTTGGCACAAAGCGTTTCAACGGGGACATCGAAGGCCGTCCGCCCTTCGGACAACCGCACTGCTTCTCTCCTAAGAATCGCATTTTCGACCTTTAGCTCGGATATCTCCCGGAGCAATTCATCGACGCTTCTGGGGTCACCATTCAATTGCATTCAATAGTTCTCGGTACCATGAGCCGCTCAGATAAGGACATATCTGTCATTTATCCCCGCCAACGAGGATCTTATCTAAGGAAGATGATCAAGGCGAAACCGATCTCGCCTTGATCACTTCATCGATTAGCGAGCACCGGGTGCAACGGGAAGAATACTGTAAGAGTCCCAATGCCCGTCTACCCTTCATTACCAGCCAATGCCTTGAAGTATTCCACTGCTTTCCTCGATCTAAGGCGAGCATCTCGTCGAGGCGCAATAGCTCAGAATTCGCTACATGGCTAGACCCAATCTCTGGCCAAACTGGCCGAATGAAAAGAATCTATAGCTCTCAACTGTCTAGAAGAAACTACCAAGAATACTCGAAAGAAATGGCCCAGCTCCGAGTAGTTTACCTGCGACTAAAAGCGCTGTGTGATAAAAATCAAGGCTGGTACAGTAGAGACTGTTTTATACTTGCAACGCCATACAGGATTAGAGAATGAATAAGATTTCGAGACAGAACCTTAGTACCTCTATTCTTTTTGCTCCACGCAAACTTCTATTGCTTGTCATTCCATTTCTCGCCATCCTGACCTTACTACCCTCAAAGCCAGCATCGGCCACCAATTCTCTTGCAGTTCTAGGTCCCGACTTCACCCCCGCACCTTCTTGGGTCAAAGTACAAGGGGCAGCACCAAGCAGTGAGACGATGCAAATAAGTTTGATCCTAAAAACCAACCCTGCGCTTCAAAGCTATGCCAGCGAGGTCAACACTCCAGGTAACCCGAACTACCACCGGTACTTGACCCACCAAGAGATAGGTCAGAAATTCGGACAGGCTCAGTCGACAATCAACGCTATCGATGCCTACTTCACCTCCAAGGGGCTCACCACTAGAGCGGGGGTAGGCAGGATGAGCATAAAACTATCCGGCCCGGCGTCTTCGGTCGAGAGTGCCTTTGGCACTTTGGTTCAGATGGTGTCAATACCCGGCATCGGAATGCGGCCCGAGGCGACTAGAGTTCCGTCCCTACCCCAAAGTTTTGCAAACGACATCCAAAGTATCGTCGGCTTGTCAGATTATTTGAAGTTCAAACCGGGACTGATTACCCGCCCCAAGCTCTCACCGACCACGTCCGGGGCCTCCCTGGTCCCTGCAACCACCCCAAGCTCTCCCGTTTCTACCTGCCAAAGTGCAAGACTGGGGGTCTCAATGGAAGGTTGGTCTCCAAACTCACCATCGGTACTTGGTTATGACTATCAAATGGATCCCTTCTATTCGACCGGATATTTCGGACAGGGCCAAACGGTCGCATTTTTGGAGTTTGCCACCTATAACCCTTCTGACATTACTAACTTTGAGAACTGTTTTGGATCTTCCGCCACCTTGATGAGTCCAGTCTTGGTCGATGGCGGGGCATCGAGCACCAATTCCGGACACAGTGAAGCTACCGGAGACCTTGAAACCGTCGCTTCGCTAGCCCCCGACGCAAGTCTCGAAGTCTATAGCGCTCCAAATAGCTCAACGGGCTTCCTCGACGCTGTCTCGCAATGGGTCTCACAAGATAATGCAGCGATAATGTCTAACTCTTGGGACCTTTGCGAGGCGGGAAAGTCAGCCCTGGCTCAGTCGCTAAACACATATTTTGCGGCGGCAGCTATCCAAGGGCAGACATTTGTCTCCGCATCCGGAGACAGCGGCTCTCAATGTTCTGGTTCGCTTTCAGTTACTATCCCAGCTGACTCCCCCAATGTACTAGCAGTAGGAGGAACATCACTCCCTGGATATTTCGGTCCGGGCGAGACCACCTGGAACAGTCCCTCTGGGGCTTCGGGCGGAGGGGTATCTACAGCGTTTACACTCCCTGGATATCAAAGTGCGCTGGGCGCTCTAAGCACTCCGGCGAGTACCGACTACTCGACCAATTGTCCGACTTCAAGCTACCCCAACGGCTGTCGAATGGTACCTGACGTATCGGCGTCAGCCGACCCAGCTTACGGGTACTACACCTACTGCACCAGCTGCACCTCGATAAGCAACTGGTCGGAGATCGGTGGAACATCGATGTCTACACCGCTTTGGGCCGCGGGCCTTAGTCTGATTAATCAGGCCTGCTACTCGACCAAGGGAAATTTAGGACTCGCCAACTCTGTCCTTTATCCAATGGCTGGTACGGCCGCATTCAATGACATCACGGCCGGGAACAATGACGTTTCGGCTTTAACCGGCTATAACACCCCATACTACTCCGCCGCGCCCGGCTACGATATGGTTACGGGCCTCGGCACTCCCAACTTTGCCACTATTGCAGAGCAGTACTGCAGTCCAGCATTCGCCCCGACCCTCGCGCTTTCCAGCACGAGTTCGACATTTCAACAGACCAGCCCTGGGGGCTCCACCCTAGAACAATTCACGCTAAAAAACGTCGGGTTTAGCAGTATCGCTGAACCGGGCCTTACGGCCATTTCGATATCAGGTATCGACCCCGGTCAGTTCGGCATTGTTTCATCTTCATCGACCTGCTCCACCGCTAACACCCTCGTTCCCGGCGGAACATGCGCAATTGCAGTCTCGTATAATCCAACGTATTACGGAACGGCCGAGGCTACCCTTAGCGTAGCTAGCTCATCATCGAACTCCCCGGCAATCAGCCTCGTTGGAGATACACCTACCTTGCAGTTGACCAGCCCGAACAACTCGATATCCATCACTGCTTACCTTGGCTCTCAAACGACGGCTTCTACATCACTGTCACTCACAAACAGTACGAGCTATCCGCTTCAGCTAGGAAATCCTTCTTTCTTAATCACCGGCACCAATCCATCTGCATTCGGTGTTGGTTCATCGAGCACGTGTTCTGGGACCATTGCAGCGAGCACGACTTGTTCCCTAGAGATCGTCTATGCCACACAGGCTTCCCCGACCGCCGACTCGGCCCAGCTGAGCTTGATTGATGGACTCGGAGACAGCTACGCTACGCTTTCTCTCGTCGGAACCACCAAGTATCCATACCTGACCATTGCCAGCGGCACATTTAGTCCCTCGGGCTCCGTCACCGTCGGTGGATCCGCTTCCAGCACTATCACGGTGACCGCAAATGGAGGGTCAATCGCGCTGTCGTCGCCGCCAATTTCGCTCACTGCCGTCGTCGGGTCCAGCGACTACGGCTATTCGATAACAAGTGACTCGTGCGAAGCTAGTGGAGTTCCCCTCACTCTTACCGATGGACAAAGCTGTAGCGTTGGCGTCCTTTTCGCACCCGGCGCTGCCGGAACCTTCAATGCAGATCTGAGCGCAAACACCGCAAGTCCCTTGAGCCCAGCGGCAACTTCACTAGACGAAACAGCGGTAGTCCCTACAGGCTCTACTGGATCTTTACTCTCGGTAAATCCAACTACCCTAGACTTTGGTCAAGTTGCAATTGGATCATCACAAAGCGAAACTTTAACCATTTCAGCTGAATATGCAGCTTTGGTTTTGGACCAAGGATATCTGTCGTCACTGCCGATGGGCTATTCAATTTCACCCAATGGAACAACCTGCTCAAATAACCTGCTCATACCGGCCAATGGCTCCTGCGTGGTCGACATCGTCTTTTCGCCCGCGAACACAACGACTGTCGATGGAACATCAACGATAAGTACTCAGCCAACCCAGAGTCCAGCCGTAGTTGTTCAATTGAGCGGAAATGGTTATACACCAACTCCTGTGCCCAGCCCTGCCCCAGCGCCCGCTCCAGCGCCAACTACGACCACGACGACATCTTCGACGACTACAACGACCCTCACCACAACACCCACCCCAGTGCCCGCTCCAGCGCCAACACCGATCGGTGAAATACTGGCATCTCCGACCGGACAAGTAACGGCAATAGGGGGAGCAACGAACTACGGTTCTGTGACGGCTCGGCTAAATAAGCCAATCGTAAATGCGGCGCTGACCCCGGATGGCAAGGGGTACTGGCTGGTCGCTTCGGACGGCGGGGTCTTCAGCTTTGGTGACGCCAATTTCTACGGATCGACCGGGGCGATGGTCCTCAACAAGCCGATCGTCAACATGGCTCCGACCCCGGATGGCAAGGGGTACTGGCTGGTCGCTTCGGACGGCGGGGTCTTCAGCTTTGGTGACGCCAATTTCTACGGATCGACCGGGGCGATGCTCCTCAACAAGCCGATCGTCAACATGGCTCCGACCCCGGATGGCAAGGGGTACTGGCTGGTCGCTTCGGACGGCGGGGTCTTCAGCTTTGGTGACGCCAATTTCTACGGATCGACCGGGGCGATGCTCCTCAACAAGCCGATCGTCAACATGGCTCCGACCCCGGATGGCAAGGGGTACTGGCTGGTCGCTTCGGACGGCGGGGTCTTCAGCTTTGGTGACGCCAATTTCTACGGATCGACCGGAAACCTCCAGTTGAGTTCGCCTGCCTTGGCGATCAAAGCTTCACCAGACGGAAAGGGCTACACGATATATACTGCCGACGGACAATTCTTCAACTTCGGCGATGCTTCAACTTCCTAGGTGATCTATCGAATTGGCAACGCTTTGGCAGACCACCACTCATTACTGATCAGTAAAGCTCGGACGATCAGTTTCGCAAAGTCGACTCGAACGGTCGACTGAGCAGTTTTAGAACTAGGTCAACTTCTTTGCCCGCTGAGGTAGGGAGTTGACAGCGCTAATTATCGAAGCTGTAGTGGACCGTAACTGAAGAAGCGAATAAACTTCAACTCTCTCGCACAACCATCCCCAATGCGAAGTCACCCAGTCCCCTACTTGAAGTCGATCACTAGCTCCAAGTAGACCCTCGGCTGATCCCGGCGGAATATGCACTTTTTCTATTCGCTCTTCGCCAAGGGAGAGTCTCCAGCCATCGAAAGCTAGAAATTGACTTGCCACCATGATTGCGTCAGAGGAAATCGACATAACCCGTCCCCAGCGAATCCGGCACTGCTCCAATATCTGCAAAGGACCTTCGGTGTGCTTATTTCTTAATACTCCAAGCCATGGATAGATCGCAAAGACGTGGAAGTTATGATGCAACGTCGCACCGTGCAACAAGGGGTAGGTAAGGTCCTCGACCGATCTACCGAAGCGCTGCTCAAAACGGACGATCGTAGAATTGGCGAAGGCCTCCACTGCTACGCTGGCAAGCAGCTCATTGCCAACCCAGTAGGCCGATACTACCCTCTGATCCAATGGATCAGCCAGCTCATTCGCCTCTGCGATCAACTCAAGATACGGCCAAGCCGCGCTGAACTGTCGCGCAAGGGGTCGTATCTCTTCCGGAGTGGCACTGCCCGAAGCAAAGAGTAACTTCCCAGCGGCATCCTCTGGTCCGCAATACCCAAGTTCATTAGGGGGAAATGCGTAACGGGCAAATAGTAATGGGCCTATTTCCGACCCAGTAAGCCCCGGGCGTTCAATCAAGCCTACTCCGACTCCAACACGGGATCCATCTGGCCCCAAGTCTTGTCTATGTCCTGCAACTCCTTGATCGCCGCCTCGACTTCCAATGCCTCATCGTCATCAAGAATCTGAATCACCATCCCCGCATGGACTAGCACCTTGTCTCCAAGAGCGATCTCAGGAAAAAGTAATGCATTGTATCCTCGCCTGTGTCCGGCGATATCGACCCATGCCACTGGGCCGTCGACTTCCAACACCTTGGCCAGAACACTGACACACATCTCACACCTCAGTCAACGTAGCCCGCACTAGCGAATTATAAAGCTTCCACGCCTCGTATATCGGCCCGAAGCCGTACTTGAAGTAGCTCCTCGCTCGACTCTAGGGTGTGGTTTGGATCCTCCAGTGACGGGAAAAAGACCGGTACCGTAGACCAGGAAAGCGACCCCTTGGTCTGATCGCGCAATATCTGGTTGTAGGTAAACAGATCCCCAATGCAAAGAATCGCCTTCGCATTCCACTCCTTAAGCAGCCTTCGTAGAGCGTCAGATACAAAACTACCCAACGCGACGAAGACCGAACGAGCAAGGACCCCCTTGTCGACCCCGGCAATGTGGTAGCTCATCACACTTCTTATGATGCGCCGAGAGTCAAGATAATACCTGCCGTAGTCATCCTCAAGGAATGTGTCGATCTCAACCGCCTTGTGGCTAGTAGTAAGAGCCTGGCCAACGTCGGACTCTGACATCCCAAGAACTAGAGCGACGAGAGCGAAAATCCAACCAGGCGCCGAAGTCTCAGATATCTCCACCCCTGGATCAAAGGCCTCAATCTGCGCCATTAGCTCCGGAAACTCCTTAGCGTAGTTAGCAACCAGTCTTGGTCCGTTCTCGTCGATTGAGGCTACCGCACCAAGGATGCTGGATCCGACCATCGGCAAGTTCCCAAGGGCTATCAATGGGGCAACGATCCCAGCCTGGTCACAGGCGGCAATCATGGAGTTGGGGTCGTTGAACGAGAAGTGCGCAACCGCCACACTCTGTCCAACAAACCCGTAAGCTGCAACTTTCTGGGCCAAGGCCTCTTCCGGCGATAGTTCTTCACCTAGCTGGTCATGGCTCAACGTGGTGCAACCGCCAAAGATTCAATAATCTCATCGACGAGAATCTCTTTGACCTGGGTAACAGAAAATCCCTTGGATCGAATTTCATCTGCGGCAGTCTTGACAAAGCCCGCAAAAGCGTCAGTCAGTTCGGGCGTAAGCCCAAGGCGAAAATCTGAAGCATCTTGTGGAACTATGCCTATCAAGACCATATCGATCGGCTGCCCTAATCCGGCTGCGAGCTTGAATACATGGACGGGATCTACTTCGTGCGCCGTCGGCTGCATCGATGGTCCAAGATCTCCCAATATCGAGGAATCCAAGCGAAAAATAGTCCCTGCAGCAGCATCGGTTGCCAGGGCGTCTAACACGACGACCGAAGCCGGGTCAAATATCATGTGCATGATGTTGAACCCGGCGAGTCCACCGTCTTCGATCACTATCTCGGGATCGAAACTGAAGCACCGTCGCAGTGCGTGTGCGGCATAGACGCCAACTCCTTCATCGCGAAAGAGGATATTACCCATACCCACGACACGAAGCTCAAGAGCCACTGCTACTATCCTTCACTCGGACATACTTGGAGCCGCTAAACATGATCCCAACGTCTCCTTCTCGCCACATGATTGTCCGCCATATCTCATAGTAGATATGGAAAACTGCCCATGCGATAATCAGCCATGAAGTAGTAAGGTGAGTCATCCTGACACCGACGTTGCCACCAAAGACCGTCGCAGTCCAGTCGGTCAAAAAGTGGAGAAGCTGGGGCCACCATGACCCTACCGTTGAGATATTGTCAGAAAAGCTTGCAGTATAGAGTTGCAGGCCGGTCAGTGCCTGCAACAGTAACAGCAGATGCAAAAGGACGAACATCACGGCAAGTAACGGGTCCCGCTTTGTCGTGTCAAATCGACGTCGTCTATTGAACGTTATGAAATTCAGTGCCGCTTCTTTGAAAGCCGACCTATGTTCCAATGTTGGCCTTAGGTCGGTGATATCCCTATGAGAGCGCGAGAACAGGTACAGGTACGCAATGAGAATCATCGAAGTATCGAGGATCATCGCCCCATAGAAGTGAAGCGCCCTACTCCATGCCATGAGGGGAAATGGCTGCGCTGCATATATCGAGCTCGTCTGAATAAACGGCTTAGCTATATACAGGCCGGTGATGAAGCAGACCACAACGGATAAGGCCTGAACCCAGTGAATTATCCGCCAAGTGGTGGTTACCCTCTGAACTCGTTGATATACCTCAACCTGCCCGGTCTTCGCTGAGTGCTTGGCGTAGGTAGGCGTATCTAAGGTCATTTCATCACCTCCGAGCTATCAGGGTCCGTGATCTCACAAACACCATCCCCCGGAATCACCTGATAAGTCCCTAGGTCCTTTCCCTTGGCGTCTACCAAGTGCACTGCACAGGCCAAACAAGGGTCAAAGCTATGAATCGTCTGCAGGATCTCCAGCGGTTCGTCAATCTTGGCCAGTTTCACTCCGACTAAAGCATCCTCATAGGCTCCGGGGCGCTCCTGGCCGTCTCGTGGCGAAGCGTTCCAAGTCGTCGGGACGACCGCTTGATAGTTCTCTATCTTGCCGTCTTGGATCTTGACCCAGTGACCAAGTGCCCCTCTAGGGGCTTCAGAGAGTCCGAAGCCTTGCGCTTGGGTAGAAACTTGTGCGAAGTCAAAGGGCGTCCACGTCTGAAGGTCCCCTGTAGCGACGTTCTTCTGAAGCTCGTCGAGCCAGCCGACCATAGCGTTAGCGAGAACCTGCGTCTCGAGCAACCTAGCCGCCGTCCGACCAATCGTGGAGAACAGAACCGCAGCTGGAAAGCCAGTGGTCTTTAGGAAGTTGTCGACCACCGGCTTGATCGCTGGATTCCCTGCCGCATATCCGACGATCATCCGAGCGAGGGGACCGACCTCCATTCTGTTGCCATCGTAGTTAGGTGCCTTTAGCCATGAGTACTTCTCGTTGGTCTTCAAGTATGCGATGCCGTCGGAGCGCTTATCGAGGCCAGTGTAGTTTGGCTGCGTAACACCGTCAAAAGGTTGCAGTACGGCGTTCCCCTCGTACCAGGAGTGCGTAACATCCTCGGTAACCTTCGCCTGGTCGAATGGAATAACCGTCGTCAGGTCCTTATTCATGACTATTCCTGGCGAAAACAGGGTCTTGGCCTTGGGATAAGGGTTGTCGTCCATCTCGAAGTTTGCAGCATATGCCATGTAATTTCCGAGTCCCCCACCGACTCCGGCCACGGCCTGGTCAGCGTAAGCCTTACCGACCATGATCAAGTCTGGCAGATAAGCACCCTGGATAAAGTCGGTCATCTCCGTTAGATAAGTCCCATATTGGGCAAGTCGAACCGGATCTTGGATATCTTCCACGCAGGTTACACCGCCGACCACGATCGACTGTGGGTGTGGGTTCTTGCCGCCAAGAATTGCCATCATCTTCGCCGCCGTGCGCTGCTTGTTGAGGCAATCAAGATAGTGGGACGCTGCGATCAGATTCTCTTCCGGGGTTAGACGGTAGCTCGGATTTCCCCAATACGCATTTCCAAAGATGCCCAAGGAACTTTTAGCCAGGCTCGTAATCTTCGCCTGAACCCCCTGATATGTGCCGATACTTGAGTTGTATGGATTATCGCTATAGGTATAAGCGACATCAACCGCTTTCTTCGGATCAGCGCTAAGGGCAGAGACAAGATCAACAAAGTCAAGAGCGTGCAAGTTGTAGAAGTGGACCGGATGGTCATGGATGTACAGTGCGCCAGCGATAAGGTTTCTGACCAGTCGAGCATTAGTCGGAATGCCCACTCCGAAGGCATTCTCGACCGCCCTTATCGAAGTCCAGTAGTGTACTCCCGTACAAACCCCACAGATTCGCATAGCCAACAGACCGGCGTCACGTGGGTCACGATTCTTGAGAATTAACTCAACCCCGCGGAACATTGTCCCAGAAGAATAAGCGCTGGTGATGACGTTGTTGGCGTCGAGTACCGCCTCAATCCTAAGGTGTCCCTCAATTCGCGTAATCGGGTCGACAACGATATGCGAGGTCATTCCCCCTCCTTCTTTTCCGTAGTGCCACCCGATGCGGCTTCGCTGCTTGAACTTGATACCGTGGTCGAGACCTTCTCCCTACCACCAACTGCTGAGGCAATTGCGTGAGCGACAATCCCCACCCCAACTACCGCTAAAAGGCCGAGACCGAACTTGTCGGCACCCGACTCGACGCCAAGTCCCGCTAGTCCCGGCGCATGAATATTTGCAGATACCATCGGTCGCTCATATGCGAGCGTGTCCCAAAACTCCGGCTGCGAACAGCCGATACATCCGTGGCCAACACCTATTGGCCAATTCGTACCTTCGTTATATCTAACTATCGAACAGTTGTTGTAAGTGAATGGACCCTTGCAACCCATCTTGTAGAGACAGAAGTTGTTTTGTGCACCTAGGTCACCCCACTGCTGCACATATTCGCCCGCATCGAAGTGCGCACGGCGCTCGCAGTTGTTGTGGATCAGATTCCCGAACGCCCAGATCGGCCTACCAGTCGAATCGAGGGCAGGAGCAGCCCCTGTCAATATGTAATGGATCAGTGTTCCTACGAAATTAATTGGATTCATTGGACAAGCCGGAATATTGATGACAGGGGTCCCACTCACCACTGCAGAGACTCCAACTGCATTGGTTGGGTTTGGATAGGCCTTTGGAATCCCGCCATAATAAGCACAAGCTCCAGCACCTATTACTAGGGCAGCTCCCGCCGATAGCTGCTGGACCTCTTCATAAAATGTCTGACCAGCGGCCCCAATAGTGCAGTAAGCCCCACTCTCACCCTGTGGAATCGCCCCCTCTACGACCAGCACATACTTACCCTTGTACATCTGAGCTGCAGTTTGCTTGCGAAGCTCACTTTGAAAACCAGCCGCCGCCATGAGCGTTTCGTGATATTCAAGCGATATCGTCTGGAAGAGAAGTTCTTCCACGGTCGGACCCGCCGACCGGATAAACGCCTCAGAGTTTCCTGCGCAGTCTTGCCCTTCGATCCAGATTACGGGAACACGGTTGAGCAGAGTTGCAGCCTCTGCTACTTGCTTTTCAAAGATCGGCGGCAACATCAAAGCTGCGGTCATCGCTGAAGCCCACATCATAAAATTACGGCGACTTAAACGATGCTCAACCAGAAGTGCTGGCAGTGAAAGCCCACTTAGGGGCTCCATCGCCTCCACCTCCTTGAGCCTTTGCTGATACTTCTGCTTCAGTGCGAGCTGCTCACTCTCGTTGTGCTGCGATCCGCGATGCCTCAAGGCTCCGCTGAACAGAGAGCGCCGGTCCAAATCCATGCTTAGTCCTCAATTTCTACTGATTTGAGTATTATGTCGTGGCTAGGGGCTGATATGGTTTCGCTGCTTTTGCAGCTTGGACAGATTCCACTTGGAGTACCGGCATTGCTGAAGTCGATCCCGCAGTCTAAACAGTGGTACATTCGCTCAGCTTTTTGGATAACCAACTCTGCATTAGCAAAGTTGGTCCCCTCGCTTACATGAGCAAAAGCCACGTCTAGACTTCCATGCTCTAGGGCGCCAGCCCCTGCTTCAACAACAATTCGGACGACATGATTATCTTCATGGCCGGAAATAGCACGCTTCACCGCAAGGGCAAGTTCTTCCGCTATTCCATACTCGTGCACGAATTATTTCCTTTCCCCCAAGGATTGTGAGAGCGGATGAACGGCCGCCCTTTGGAAGCTCACCCGAAGAAGTCTCAGGTACGAGAATATCGGATAGGAAGGGACGAAAGCACGTATCAATACTTAAACATTCACCCCGCCATAAATATCTATACTGTTTCAGCAATCCGACAGACTCTACCCGCTTCACGAAAGAAAGAATATCCGTATTTGACCTGTTGTTGACTTATTTAGTCGACTTTCATATCAACTACAAAAGCCGAGGTCAGAAGAGAATTGTTAAGGCATCGAGCACTAGATTATTGCAACATCTACATCAGAAGTAGACTTTCGGATTCAAGCAACTACGCGGTTCGGTTTAACTCGAATCGGACCATTTCGGTATTTATAAATAAAAAATAATACTCTTCGGTTGGCTGCCGATGGACTCAACCGTCCCAGTCCGGAGTTTCGAGCCAATA
>JAKAPB010000501.1 GCA_021823045.1 Actinomycetes bacterium
CCGGAATTGCCCTACCATCCGCCTTGGTCTGGCCCGCTACCGACTTACCCAAATCCTCCAAAGATCTCAGTCTGGTGGGTCCAGACCCTCCATGGCCACCAAGTATCACCCGATCGGACGCACACCATATCGTTCCGTCATCGGTAACCGCAAGGCTTGGGTGGAGGGAGTAACCCGTCTTGTCAGAGAGTACAAATCGTCGATCAGGGTCACTCGGTCGCCTAAGCAAGACAGCGGTGACGTACCCAGAGTCTCCATAGCTTGTCCACGCATAGCAGCTACCACCCTCGGGGAGCGCGACTAATACTGGGTCCCAAACATTCCTCTCGTCTTCGAGGGACAGGCGCTCGGTTTTGGACCAGACTCCTGATGAGTAACGCTTGGTCACTATGGCGAAGCGACGATCGACCAGTTCCTGATAGCAACACTCGATTTGCCCGTCGCTATGAACCGTGATTTCTTGATTAAATGCGCTCACGCCGGGTGTACTGAGCAGTTTTGGCTGGCTCCACCCTTCGCTGTCATGCCTGACATACCAGACACCCATCTCTTGGTTGCGGCGATAGCCGTAAAACACCCATGGCTCCCCATCGGCGTCGGTAACCACCGACGGGCGTAGGCAATCACCAGGAGTTCCAGAAACCGACACTGACTCATCCAAGCTCTCGCCATAGCGGCCAAGTTGTTCGACCAGTATCTGCTCGCCCGCCCCCTCGGTCCAACGTATAGTCGCAAGGACAAATCCGGTCTCCGTCCTCGCCAAAGCTGGTCGTGCGGTTGGCGAGGATTCCGAAATTCTGCTGCTTTTAATACGTCGATACCCCGCAAGGGGTTTGAGATTCTTCAATAGGGCATCGGCGGGCCTCAAGACCTCCGGTAGTACCCCTCCGCCCTCATCGATATCGGTATAGCGAGCTGGGTCAGGATCGATGGCATCGAGCACCTCCTGGACTTCGTAGCCATCATCCATCGCCTCAAGGAGGCGTCGAATGAAACTCTCCACCAGTAGGTGACCCGATTTCGCACCCTTTTCTGTCCCACCTACGGACAGCATTTCGTCGCTTTCGCCAAACTCTCCCAAACCAATACTCCTCAACTTGATAAAACTGATGGCTTACCTTTACAAAGGACGCTGAGCTATACGAGTCCCTGCTGCTTCAGCCAATTGGCCGCCACTACGTTTGCTGGTAGACCATTGATGTCCACTTGCGAATTCAGCTCTGTAATAACCGGGGTTGTCAGTCGCGATAGTACGTTCTGCATTAACTTGCCGATCGCCGGGTATCGATTGAGCACACTCAGGCGAATTGTCTCGGCACCGTTATAGAGCGGGAAGAACTTCTTGGTGTCCTTTAGTACAACTAGGTGGTTGGAAACGAGTCGCGCATCGGTGCTGTAGGTCTCGCCAAAATTACACGGGCTACCCGAACCGAGGCTGGAATAGATGAGCCCTAGTGCTTCTGTCTTCAAGTTAGCACCGGGGAAGGTAAATCCGTAGGCCGACTCAAGGCCGGGTAGTCCATCTGGCCTAACCGCAAAGCTCGAAGTAGAGCAGAAGGTAGCTACGCTCGGGTTGGTCTTCACTAGTTTTGCCAACTGAGAAATAGTTGTGATGTGATACTTCTTCGCCACTGCAGAATTTGCCGCTACGTCGTAGGTGTCATTAAAGGGTGATGGTCCGATCCACGCAATCTTGTTCTGCGCCCTATCCATCGCATTTAGCTGCTGGAATAGTGCCTCAGAGTTAGTAATCGACGAGGTCTGCTTCAGGTACACTACCCATCCTGTGCCCGTATAAGAGGGAAACATGTCGATATTCCCAGCTAATTCCGCTTGGCGAATCGTATCCACGCCGGCAATGTCGAGCTTCGAGGTCACATTGGCTCCGGCTGCTTTAAGCGCGTCAACCGTGATGTAGCCCATAATCAGCTCTTCGGTAAAGTTAAGCGAGCCAACGGTGATGTTCGCTCCCTTTAGGTTGTAGTTCGCAGCGATGCTGTTCGCGGGGGCTGCGGACGTTGTAGCGGACGAACTAGAAGCACTGGAAGAGGAGCAGGCCGAGAGGATCAGGGATGCCGTAGCTATTGATCCAACAGTCAGGGCCGCTTTGGATCTGAAACGGACACTGCCTAGGGAAATACGCTTGGTCAACTTGACCATTTCATTCTCCTTTCATTAGAGAAATTCATTTTCATTAGAGAAATTCATTGGAAAACTTCATTGGAGACCGGACTTCGCCGTTAGCACTTGGATCAGCCAGGCGACAACACTTCGCCAGCGATCATCACTACCCAGTCCATAGCGAGGGCAAAAACGGCTACAAGCACACTTCCGGTCACGATTATCGGGGTTCGATCTACTGCGATTCCGGTGGTGATCATCGTTCCTAGACCGCCACCGTTAATAAAGGTCGCCAGTGCAGCGGTTCCGACGTTTAGGATTATCGCAGTTCTAACCCCGGCCATGATCACCGGGACCGCTAAAGGAAGCTCAACTCCTACCAAGATCTGAATAGGGCGCATTCCGATTCCCCGCGCAGCCTCCAAGATGGACTTGTCTAGCCCGTTCAAACCAGTTACCGTATTGCGCAATACGGGGAGAATCGAGTAGACAATCAGGGCATAAATTGCGGTCCTTGCCCCAACTCCAAGTA